>PTKA01000313.1 GCA_002937525.1 Alphaproteobacteria bacterium MarineAlpha10_Bin3 | reverse complement strand
GGCGCCGTGCGCGCCATGGTCGGCGGCCGATCCTATGCCGTCAGCCAGTTCAACCGCGCCGTCCAGGCGCGCCGTCAGCCCGGCTCCGCGTTCAAGCCGTTCGTCTATCTGGCGGCGCTGGAGGCCGGTTTCGAACCCGGTGACATGATGTCGGACGCCGCCGTCACGGTCGATGGCTGGCAGCCGCGGAATTTCTCCAAGACCTTCCAGGGCGACATTACGCTGCGCGATGCGCTGGCCCAGTCGATCAATACGGTGGCGGTGCGGCTTTACGCCACAATCGGCCGCGAAAAAGTGGTCGGCGCGGCACGGCGGCTCGGCATCACCTCGCCCATCGGGCCGCATCCTTCATTGTCGCTGGGGGCGTCGGAAGTATCCCTGATCGAACTGACATCGGCCTATGTGCCGTTTGCCAATGGCGGCCAGGGCGTCATTCCCCATGGCATCGTGGAGGTGCGCACCCGGGCTGGAAACATCCTCTTTCGCCGCGACAAATCCGGTGTCGGCCAGGTCATCAAGCCTGGCGACGCCGCGCGCATGACCGCGATGCTGCGCGGCGCGGTGGCCAACGGGACCGGGCGCGGCGCGCGGATTGACGGCCGCGACGTGGCGGGGAAGACCGGAACCAGCCAGAACTACCGCGATGCGTGGTTCATCGGCTATAGCGCCGACCTTATCGCCGGGGTCTGGCTCGGCAACGACAATGACGCGCCGACCAAGCGGCTTACCGGTGGCCAGCTTCCCGCAGCCCTGTGGCGGGATTTCATGCAAACCGCCCTGGCCAGCCAGCCGCCGTCCGGCGCGCCGGTTGCCGCGCGCCCGGCAGCGCCGCGCGCGGTGCGCGACGATGGGTTCGACTTCAAGCGCTTCATCGATGGGATCGCCGGCATCCTTGCGGCCCTGCCCGGCAACCCCGCGGCCAAGGATAGCGGCGAGAACAGTGACTGAACCCCGGCGCTATTTACGGTCCAGCCATTCGGCCAGCACGTCGGCGCCGTGTTCGCCGAGCAGCGGCGGCGGCGTCGGTTCGGCCTGCGGGCCGGTCATCGTCCAGGGCGGCCCGATGACGCGGATCGCACCGGATTCGGGGTGATCGAGTTCGCGGATCAGCCCGCGATGGACAACCTGCGCATCGTCCAAAGCTTGTGCGTAATCATTGACCATGGCGTAGGGGACGCGCTCCGCCTCCAGGCGCGGCCGCCAGGTATCCGCGGTCCGGCCGGCAACGATGCCGGCGACGATGGCGTTCAATGCCTTGCGGTTGGTGACCCGGCGGGTCATGTCGGCAAACCGCGCATCGTCGATCAGTTCCTCGCATTCCAGCGCGCGGCAGATCGGCGGCCAGGAATGGTCGCTCAGGCAGATGATGGCGATCAGCCGGCCATCCAGGGTGGTGTAATTATTGGCCGGAACGCGCAACGGGTTTTCGTTCGCAACCCGCACCGGCAAGGCGCCGGATTGCAGGATTTCGCCCATCCGCGGCCCCAGCGCAGCCAGCATCGAATCCTGCATGCTGAGGTCGATATAGCGGCCAATTCCGCTGCTGCGCACACCATGCAGCGCGCCCAGGATGGCGTAGGCGGCGTAAACGCCGGCCATGACATCGGCCAATGGCGTGCCGATCTGCACCGGTGCGCCGTCGGCTTCACCGGTCACGCTCATCACCCCGGTTATGGCCTGGATGACCGGGTCGAGCGCCGGCCGGTCGCGGTGCGGCCCGCTCTGCCCGAAGCCGGAGATCGAGCAATAGACCAGCTTGGGATTGATCGCCCGCAGATCGTCCCACCCCATGCCCAGCCGGCCCGCCGTGCCCGGCGCAAAGTTCTCGACGACGATATCGGCGGCGCCGGCCAGCGACTGGGCGATCTTGCGGTCATCGCCATCCTTCAGATCGAGCGCGATGCTCCGCTTGGAGCGGTTATTGGCGTTGAAATAATCCTGATGTCCGGCGCGGCCGGCGTAGGCAAGGGTGTGACGCAGATCATCGCCCTTACCGGGCCGCTCCACCTTCACGACATCGGCGCCCAGATCGGCAAGCATCTGGGTGCAATGCGGTCCCGATAGCACCTGGGTCAGGTCGAGAACGCGGAACGCGCCGAGCGGCGATTCCTTTTCACGCATAGGGTATGAATCTCCTGGCCGCTATCGTTCGCGGATTTCGAGCCGGCTATCGTTCGGCGGCAGATAGTTTTGATGATGGGCGATGGGCAGGCCCCGATAGGAATAGGCTTCGACATCCCATTTCGCACCGACCGTGCCAGCCGGAACGCCGATCGCCGCGCAAATTGGCGCGGAAAGCGCCAGAACCTGCAACAGCTGGACGGTGCGCAGCAGCGGCGCATTGAACTGCGTGCTGAGAATGTGAAATATCCCGACGCCGTCCAATTCTTGGGTAGACCATTTCAGCAGGCCGTCGAACCTGCCGGCCGGCAGGTAAACCCGGTTATACACCTTGAATTCCAGATTGACGTTGATGAGCCGCGTGATGCGCACGAAGGAGTCTTCCGCCGGCATGAGCCGCGACCAGGGGCCGTTCTCGCGCGTGCGCGCAATGTCGAGCACCTTGGTGTAGACCGGCAGCAGGCTCCCGCTATCCTTACCGACAAACCGCAGGATCGATATCTCGTCCAGGATCGGAAGCTCGGTGACATAGGTGCCGTCGCGATGGCGCCGATCGACGACCCCGTCAACGGCGAGCGTTTGCAGCGCTCTTTGAACGGTGCCGAGACTGACTGGCATTTCCTGCGCAAAGGCGGTTTCCGGCGGCAGCTTTTGGCCCGGCGCCCAGTCGCCCGACTCGATCGCCGCCAGAATTGCATCGCGCAACGAAAGATATTTCGGCCCGCTCCGCCCCGGCGCGCGCCTATCCAGCGATTTTGCGATGCGTCGCAGAATCGTCTCGGATTTCATGTTGTACTCCGGTGGATTGATTGACTGGCCATGATTACTCGTTTAAGCTGGTGTTGGATAGGTTGTCTTTTAGATCGCGCAGGTTCGAAACCCGGCCAAAACGTCGCGGCGGTCCGGGCCGAAATAATTGCGGTATGTCGAATCGACCATTCGGCCCCGTGTCGGCCAGGCGCCGCCACGCAGCACCTTGGTGACCCCGAACAGGGTTGTGGAATATTCCTTGTAATCGTCCGGCGCGAACCCGGCGAAGGGCTCGAACGTGGACTGCGTCCATTCCCATACATTGCCGATCATCTGCCGGCAGCCATGACGGCTGTCGCCCGCCGCGCGCGCCGCCACGTCGATGCAGCCAAGCGCGCGACCGTCCAGATTGGCGCGGCCCGGACCGGGCGCATCGTCGCCCCACGGACAGGCGCGTTTTTGCGCCGCCCCGCCGCCGGTGGCGGCGAATTCCCACTCGGCTTCGCTTGGCAGCCGCCGCCCGGCCCAGCGGCACCAGGCGC
>PTKA01000312.1 GCA_002937525.1 Alphaproteobacteria bacterium MarineAlpha10_Bin3 | reverse complement strand
TCACGCCAACGACCGGAACCGCAGCCACGCGCTGCGCGATTTTGCCCCTCTGGTGCCGAAAAGGCCGAATTTTACGCCCTTTCAAACCGGTGACGCGGCGATGGAATCGGCCCCTGACGGGCTGGCGGTGACCGCGCTGGGTGGGTGCCTTGCGAACTTTTTGGACACGGCGGCTGCGCTGGCGGCGATGGATCTTGTGATTGCCGTGGATACCGCGACCGCGCATCTCTCCGGCGCGTTGGGGCGTCCGGTGTGGTTGATATTGCCGCCGAACCCGGACTGGCGATGGGGTGCGGCCGGTGAGACCACTTTGTGGTATGGGTCGATGCGGTTGTTCCGCCAGATGCGCAGCGAAGCCCCGGCGGCGCTGTTCGAGCGGATCGCCGGGGCGCTTGCCGCATTGTAAGGTAAACGTTTCTCGTTTTGTTGCAAAGGATTGGATCATGCGTATAAGCATTCCCAAAGAGATCAAAACGCAGGAATACCGGGTTGGGATGGTGCCGGGCAGCGTGCGTGAAGTCGTCCATCACGGACCAGCAGTGACGGTTGAGACGAATGCGGGCCGCGGCGTCGGTTTCAGCGATGAGGACTATCGCGCGGCCGGCGCCACGGTCGTGGACACGGCGGCGGAAATCTTCGCCACCGCCGATATGGTCGTCAAGGTGAAGGAACCTCAACCGGTCGAGATCGCCATGCTGCGCGAGGGGCAGGTGCTGTTCACCTATCTGCATCTCGCCGCCGACCGGGCGCAGACCGAAGGTTTGATGGCCAGCGGCTGCGTTGCCATCGCTTACGAAACGGTTACCAACAAGGCGGGTAATCTGCCGCTGCTGGCGCCGATGAGCGAGGTCGCCGGCCGCATGGCGATTCAAGTCGGCGCGCATAATCTGGAGAAGGAACAAGGTGGCACCGGCGTGTTGCTGGGCGGCTTGCCAGGGGTTGCCGCAGCGAAGGTGCTGATCATCGGTGGCGGTGTGTCGGGGACCAATGCCGCCCGCATGGCGATGGGCATGGAGGCCAAGGTTACGGTGCTCGATAAATCGCTGGAGCGGTTGGCCGAACTCGATATGCGCTTTGGCGGGCAGTTGAACACGCTGTATTCGACGGTCGATGCGATTGAAAGCCACGTTGCGGATGCGGATCTGGTCGTCGGCGCCGTGCTGGTGCCGGGCGCGGCCGCGCCCAAACTGGTCAGCAAGGCGATGGTGGGCATGATGCGGCCCGGCTCGGTGATGGTCGATATCGCCATCGACCAGGGCGGATGTTTCGAGACATCGCGTCCGACCTCGCATCGATCGCCGACCTATACGGTCGATAAGGTCGTGCATTACTGCGTGACCAACATGCCGGGCGCGGTGGCGCGGACCTCCACTTTCGCGCTGAACAATGCGACCTTGCCGTTTGTCCTGGCGGTCGCGTCGCGGGGCTATCGCGAAGCACTTGCGCGCGATCCGCATCTGCGCGCGGGATTGAACGTACATAACGGCGCGCTCACCTATGAAGCGGTGGCGCGGGATCTGGGACTTGACTATATGCCCGCCGAAACGGCGCTTGGTTGATCGGGCCGACGTATGACGCCGTCTGCCGCCCACGGTTACGCCATGCCGGCCGAGTGGACGCGCCATGCGCGCTGCTGGATGGCGTGGCCCTGTTGGAAAGCGCTTGGGCCATCGCGTCTTGCCGCGGCGCGCCGCGCGACGGCGGAAATCGCAAGAGCGGTCGCCGAATTCGAACCCGTGACGATGATTGCCCGGCAAGGCCATTGCGACGATGCGGCGGCGCAGTGCGGGCCGGACATAGACGTGATTGAAATCGACATCGACGATGCCTGGACCCGCGATACCGGCCCAACATTCGTCGTTGACGGCTCCGGGCAGATTGCCGGCTGCGATTGGCGGTTCAATGCGTGGGGCGGCGGACAGCAGAGCCATCCCCGCGACGCCTTGCTGGCCAAGGCGGTCTTGGAAAAACTGAACCTGCGCCGCTTCGCCGCACCCTTCTTTCTGGAGGGCGGCGCAATCCATGTCGATGGAAACGGCACATGTTTGACGACCCAAACCGTGCTGCTGCACGAAAACCGCAATCCGGCGATGGACCGCGCCGCAATGGAAGAAGCCTTGCGCGATTGGCTTGGCGTCAGGCGGGTTATCTGGTTGCCTTATGGTGCGGACGGCGATGAAACCGGCGGCCATGTCGATAATGTTGCGTGTTTTGTTCGGCCCGGATCCGTACTGGCCCTGACCTGCGATGACCCGGACAACCCCAATCGTGACCGCCTGGCGGCCAATCTGGCAGTGCTGCGCCAGGTGGCGCCGCCGCTTGAAATTCATACAATCGATATGCCGCGCCGCCGGTCGGTCGGTCGGCAGACACTGTCGTATGTGAATTTCTATATCGCCAATGGCGGTATCGTGATGCCGGGCTTCGACGATCCGGCGGACGATGCCGCACGCGATATTATCGCGGCGCTGTTTCCGGACCGGCGCGTTGTACAAATTCCAGTGCTCGATCTTTGCTGGTGCGGCGGCGGGATTCACTGCATTACCCAACAGCAACCCGCTGTCTGAATATGCTATGACTTGGCGAAGCCACCAAAAGAGGCCGTCTTGACGATGTATTATCATCCCGCACTCGCCGCCGTGGCGTTGTTGCTTGGCGCGTGCGCGGCAAGCGGCGGGAATCCGGGCGGTATAAAGGTGGAGCATTTGGCGACCCAGCCCGGTGTCGGCCAATGGACGGCGGACCGGCATTGCGCGCAATTCGGCACGCGGGCATTGCTTGTCCGCAAGGGGCCAAAACAGTCCAATTACGGTCTGATTCCGCAAACCAATGTCAGCGAATTCGACTGCGTCCAATAATGTCGTGACGCTGGCGGTCTGCCAGATGGCCTGCACGGCGGACCGGACGGCGAACGTGGCGCGCGCGCAATCGCTGATCCGCAAGGCCGCTTCGGGCGGCGCACAAATCGTTTTGGTGCAGGAACTCTTCGAATCGCTTTATTTCCCGGCGCAGAAGGAAACGGCACCCTTCGCGTCGGCGCGGGATTTCGAGGGCAACCGCCTTATCGCGGATATGCGCGCGCTGGCGCGAAGCCTGAACATCGTGCTGCCGGTCAGTTTTTTCGAACGCGCCGGCGATGCCTATTTCAACACCGTCGCGATGATCGATGCCGATGGCACCGTGCTGGGCCGCTACCGCAAGAGCCATATCCCGCAAGGGCCGGGATATGAGGAAAAACACTACTTTGCTCCCGGCGATACCGGATTTCGCGTCTGGCCGACGAAATTCGGCCGTATCGGCGTCGGAATTTGCTGGGACCAGTGGTATCCCGAATGCGCCCGCGCGATGGTGCTGAAGGGGGCCGAGATATTGCTGTATCCAAGCGCGATTGGCAACGAACCGCACGACCCCGCC
>PTKA01000311.1 GCA_002937525.1 Alphaproteobacteria bacterium MarineAlpha10_Bin3 | reverse complement strand
CGCAAGCCAGCACGCGGTGCGACGGCGCGAAGTGATCCAGTTGATGACGCCAGTCCTGATAGCGGCACAGCAAGCCATGCACGAAGACCAAAGGCGGTGCGCCATCCCCATCACGAAAAACGCTAAGCCGGAATTCAGACATGGACCGTTCTCCTGATTGAAATGCGGGGTTCACCCCGGTACCGCGCGACCGTCCACATTATGCCTTTTCAACGACAACCCGTAAAATTAACGCTGGATTTAAGTAATTTGTTAACCATGCAGTCATAAAAATCGCCGGTTCCTACAATTTCGGGCCGGTCATGAGCAATATCCAGGACACGATCCTCCATCCACGGTTGGTGCAGCTTTACGATTACTGGAATGCCATTCGCGGGGACCGGCCGATGCCTGCGCGCTGCGATATGGACCCGGTCGACATCCCGGCTTTGCTGGCGAATATCGTACTCTTGGATGTCGAGCATGCACCGCTCCGGTTCCGCGTGCGCGTTTACGGTACCGCCGTCACCGACTCGCGGGGCGCCGACCTTACCGGACGTTATCTGGACGAGTTCGATGATTCACCCGCCTTGCAGATGTATATCAGTGCGAACCGGCAGACCATAGAAACGAAGGCGCCGCACTTCCTTACCGCGCAATATCCCGACAATTCCTGCCGGCCCAGCTATTTCCATCGTCTTGGCCTGCCATTCTCGAAAGATGGATCGCGTGTCGATATGATCCTGGTCGGTTTTTATCGGAAATTTGGCACGTTTCAGGAAGCACGGCCTGAAATCACTGCGGACCGGGTGCCTTTGCTGATGAAGTGATGGGTATTTGCAGGATGATTCGCCCAGTTCTCTTGTTCGCCGCCCTCGCCGTCAGTCTGCCGGCGGGAGCGCCCGAACCCGGTTGCGCGTCGAAACCGTGGCCGATCCCCTTGCCGTCGCCGTACTGTTCGCCGGTGGCAAGGGCGCAATGCAGCTTTCCCAGGACGGCGCGATTGGATGGGGGCGCGGCAATTTTCTGATCCGGTCCCGGCCGCTGTTTTCCCGCCACGGCATCGTGACCGCGATCATCGACGCGCCGAGCGACCATCCCCGCAATCTCCACAACGGTTTCCGGCGTTCACCCGAACATGCCGCCGATATCGGCGCCGTCATCGGCCATCTGCGCCGGATCTATCGGGTTCCGGTCTGGCTGGTCGGCACCAGCCGGGGCACGTTATCCGTCGCCACCGGCAACCCGTGCCACGCCCGTCATTACCATGGGTTCAACGGCATCGCGGACCGGGTAATCGCCGACCTCGCCGCCTGGATCAAGGCACCGGCACCGTAACGGCAATACGAGCCACCCAATGACACAGATGAATTGCATAAATTTGCACAAGAGTGACTGGCGTCACAGTCGTTACGTTGGGTAATGCGCATTATTGTCACAAGTGAATTGGGCAGAAGGTGCGTTCGCTGAGGGAGGGTAGTGGAACCGACATGGTAGATCGTACGATCCAGACCAGCGCCGATATGACGGCGGTCAGGGTGGCCTACGCAGAACAGATCAAATCCGGCAACACGCCGGAAAACGCCTGTATATTGGCGACCATCGTCTATCAGCAACGCCAACCAACCGTTTCCTTCGACGACGCCCGTTCCCTGGTAAAATTGCTCCTCCACGCCAACTGATATCGGGAAGCCCGCCGGCGCGGTTGCAATGCCCGCGCATCCGGCGAATGATAGCGGTGAGGGCCAAGAGCCGTTATCGGGAGTTTCCAGCGTGAACAGCAAGACCATTTGGGTCGGCGTGATCGGTGCCGGCGGCAATACGCGCGCCAGGCATATTCCGGGATTACAGGTACTGCCAGGGGTCGAGATTGTCGCCGTTGCAAACCGGACGCCCCGGTCCGGCAAGCGCGTCGCCGACGAATTCGCCATCCCCCATCTGGCCGACGACTGGCGTGCGATAATCGATGATGACGGCATCGACGCGGTCTGTATCGGCACACCTGGCCGAATATGCACGCCACGCTGAGCGTGGCCGCGCTGGACGCCGGCAAGCATGTGTTGTGCGAGGCGCGCATGGCGCGCAATGCCTTCGAAGCGCGCACGATGTTCGACGCCGCCAGACGCAATCCGTCCAGGATCGCGCAAATCGTGCCGGCGCCCCACACGCTGGCCTTCGACCGGACCATCATCGAGATGATCGGCGCCGGGCATATCGGCGACCTTATCGCCCTGGATGCGCGCATTGCCGCCAACAGCGCCTATCCGGACTGGGATTCGCCGCCGCATTGGCACCACGACCGGGATCTGTCCGGCAATAATATCATGTCGATGGGAATCTGGTACGAGACGATCATGCGCTGGGTCGGCCCGGCGCGCAGTGTATTCGCGCTCGGCCAGCAGGCGGTCCGCTACCGCAATGACGACGAAGGACGCCGCGTCGCCATGACGATCCCGGACCATGTCGATATATTGTGCGAGATCGAACAAGGCGGACAGATGCGCTTCAATGTCTCCACCGTGCTCGGCCACGCGCCGGCCAATGCCGACATCTGGATTTTCGGCACGCAGGGCACGCTTAACCTGCATGAGGACCGGACCGGCAAGATGACGCTTCATGCCGGCCAGCGTGGCGGCGACGCCATGGCGGCGGTGACGGTCGATCCAGCCAAGCGCGGCGGCTGGCGGGTCGAGGCGGAATTCATCAACGCCATACGCGGCGCCGAACCGGTCACCCATACCGATTTCGCCACCGCCCTGCGCTACATGGAATGGACCGACGCGGTCACATTGTCGATCCGCCGGGGCGAACGCATTGCCTTGCCGCTGATGAACGGGTAGCCGAGTCGGGATTGACGCAAGAATTCACGTGCCCTTCATGATGAAGACACCGTCCCGGACGGCGGTTCCATCGCATCGTTCCGGGCGCGCTCGGCTACCACCGCGCCGCCGATGAACTTGGTCGGCATAGCCGCCGGATTCGTCCGCCCCATCACCTCAAACCAGCGCGGTCAATCCAGCCTGTCGCCCGGTCCCCATCTCATTACAGAGCGCAATGCCGGTGGTCACGCTTCTTGTTGGCCTGTTGGCGCGCGCATTTGGGCGATCAAATCGCCCAGTCCGGCGCGCTGCGCACCGGCTTCATCGAAGTTGGCCGGGTCCAGCCAGGCTTCGAACCCGGCCTTGATGCCCGGCCATTCGCTGTCGAGTATCGCGTACCAGGCGGTGTCGCGGTTGCGGCCCTTATAGATAGTCGCCTGCCGGAACAGGCCTTCATAGCTAAAACCCAGGCGCGTCGCCGCGCGGCGCGACGGCGCGTTCAGCGCATCGCATTTCCATTCGTAACGCCGGTAGCCAAGCTCGTCGAACACCCGGCGCATCATCAGATACATTGCTTCGCTGGCCAGTCTGGTGCGTTGCAGGCGCGGCGCGAAATTAATACCGCCG
>PTKA01000310.1 GCA_002937525.1 Alphaproteobacteria bacterium MarineAlpha10_Bin3 | reverse complement strand
CGCTAGTGCCGGACGGCGCCGCGAACCCGGCGAACAGTTTTTTTTGCTGTCGCCGGAACTGGCCGAAAAAATCTGCAAGCATGGCTGGGATCTGGCCCGGATACAGGATTATCTTTTCTCGGCAAGCGGCGTCTCGATGCCCGAAATTGCCGAATTTTCCAGACTTTGCCCCGCCGCGCGAAAGCCCGAAGACATCCATCCCATTGTCACCGGCGGCGCCGGGGTGAAGATGAGCTACCTGCCGCTATGGGGCGGCGGCACATTTTCGGTAACCAGGATTGTGGCCGCGCTTTAGTATTAACCTAAGGAGTACGCCGCCTTGCCGCTGCGCCAGGACTTGCGGGCGGCCGAGTTTACAACGCCATCGCAGCGCCGCAATAATGGCCTGTGGATTGAAAAATCGGACCGGAGGTGACGATGAACGAAAACAGCTATGCCGCCCTGTGGCCAAGGGGCGAAAAGACAGTGCAGATAACCCCCCTGGCGCCGCGCCTGGATACGCTGAACGGTAAGACGGTGGCGTTTTTGTGGGACTATCTGTTCCGGGGCGACGAGATATTTCCCATTCTGGAAAGCGAGTTGTCGGCCGCCTATCCCGATATGCGCTTTGTTGGCTATGAGGTATTCGGCTCGACCCACGGCACCGACGAAGGCCAGATCCTTGCCGATCTGTCGCAAACCATGGCCGAACACAAGGTCGACGCCATCATCTCCGGGATGGGCTGCTGAGGGAGCTGTACGCCCGCCGTGTTGCGGGCGTCGGCTGCGGCGGAAGCCGCTGGCATTCCTTCCTCGTCACTGGTCTGCGAAGGGTTTCTGGGCCAGGGCGCAACCACGTCGGTGGGGCTGGGCCTGCCCAATCTGCCCATGGCCAAGGTCCCCGGCCATGTCGATACGCAAACCGATAACGAACTGCGCCAGAATTTGATATCGGTCACGGTGCGCGAGGTCATCGAGAACCTGACCGCCGTGCCGCCGGCCGCCGTCATGGTGCCGGAACCGGGGCCGCGCGACGTGATCCTGGAAGGCAGCTTCGAGGAGATCAACCGCTTCTTCTATGAAAACGACTGGTCCGACGGGCTGCCCATCGTGCCGCCGACGCGCAGCAAGATCGAAGGCTTTCTGGACTTCACCGATCTGCCAGCCGGCCATGCGATCGGCAAGCTGCCGCCCGATAACCGCCAGGCCACGGTCTGGAACGTCGCCGTTAACGGGGTCATGGCCGGCTGCCGGCCGCAATATATGCCGGTTCTGATCGCGCTGGCCGAAGCCATGGCCGATCCGGTCTACGGGGTCGAACATTCCGGCAATACGCCGGGGGCGGAAACCCTCATCACCATCAATGGTCCGATCATCAAGGACCTGGATTTCAATTACGAACAGGGCGTGCTGCGCGATGGCTTTCAGGCCAATACCGCCATCGGGCGCTGGTGGCGGTTGTATCTGCGCAATGTGGCCGGTTTCCTGCCGCATCAGACCGACAAGGGCACCTTCGGCAATACCTGGCGCGTCGTCCTGGCCGAGAACGAAGACGTGCTGGCGCGTATCGGCTGGCCGCCCTTATCGGCCGATTTCGGTCATAACCGGGGCGAAAACGCGGTCGTTATCTCGCGCTATACCGGGGGCGACGTGATCACGTCCGTGTTCGGGAAAAAGCCGGAAGAAATGCTGCCCTATCTGGCCGACGCCCTGATTAGCCAGACCGGCTGGCAACTGATCTTTACGGTCGGCATGGCCGATGGCGGCTACAGCCCCTTGCTGATCCTGTCGCCGATCCTGGCGGAAACCATCGCTAAGGCCGGGTGGTCCAAGGATGATGTGCGGCAATGGCTGTTCGAAAACGCCCGCATATCCGCCGCCAAGTTCGAGCAATATATCGGCGAGTTCACTAATCTTTTGTCCGGTGGCCGGTCCTTGTACGAATTGGCCCGGCTGGGCAAGGCGAACAAGGTCTTCGGGGAATCCGACGATCCCGGCCGCCTGGTGCCGATTGTCTGCGAGGCCAGGGATATTCAGATTGCCGTCAGCGGCGATCCGGGGCGGACCAATGCGCAGGTGTTCTCTCACAACGGAATCCTGGGCTACCCCACGTCGCGGGCGATCCGGCTGCCCGGCGATTGGCGCAACAAGCTGGCGGCGGTGGAGTGAGCAGGGACGGGTCGCTATGGGTCCTGCTGCCCACCGGGCAGCGCGCGTCGGGCGAATGGATTGACGATACCTTGCGCAGCCGGGCCGAAGAACAGGGGCTTCTGGACCGGCTGACCCAGGTGGCCGACTTTCCGCGCCAGCGGGTCGAAATCGTGCGCGGCCCGGATGCCGAAGGCCAGGTGAACGAAAATTTCTACCGCCGCGGCTGGACCGACGGCCTGCCCATCGTTGCCCCGACCTTGGCCCGGGTGAACGCCATGCTGCGGGCCGGCGGCGCGCCGCGAAACTCGGTGTTGGGCGAAGCCGAACCGTTGAAGGGTCTGGTGACGGTGGAAAAAGTCGCCATCAACGCGGTCATGGCCGGTTGCGAGGATGGCCACATGCCCATCGTCCTGGCCGCCGCACAGGCATTGCTGGAGCCGGAATTCAACCTGCGCGGGGTGCAGACCACGGACGAAAATGTCACGCCGCTGTTGATATTATCGGGCCCGATAGCCAGCGCCCTGCACATGAACAGCCGCTTCGGCGCCCTGGGTCCGGGCTGGCGGGCCAACGCCGCCATTGGCCGGGCGGTGCGTTTCATCATGCATAATCTGGGCGGCGGCTGGCCGGCGGCGGTGGCGTTTGCCGGGCTGGGCCAGCCGGGCCGCTACACCTTGTGCCTGGCCGAAGACGATGAATTCAATCCGTGGGAGAGCCTACGCGAGGAAATGGGATTTAGCGTGAAAGACAGTGTCCTGGTGGTGCAGCGGGCAGAAAGCGTGGTCAATGTGACCGGCGGGCTGGACGAGCTGGCGTCGGTGATGGCGTCGGCCACGTCGGCCTTTTCCCGCCTGCATGGCGGCAAGGTCGCGGTCATCCTGGCGCCGTTCGTGGCCAGGATGCTGGCCGATGAGGGCCGGTCCAAGGGGGATGTACGGGCCTACCTGCACGAGCATAGCCGGGTTTCGGCGGCGGAATTCGAAAAATCCTGGTTGCGCGCGCGGCTGGCCGGCAAACAAAGCTGGCCAGGCTGGGTCGAGGAAGGCGTCAAGCGCGGGTCGGTGCCGGCGGTGGAAAGCCCGGATGACATCACCGTAATCGTCGCCGGCGGCGATATTCCGATCCCCCAATGCGCCTATATGCCAAGCTGGGGTTTCCCCGCCTGCCGCATCGCCAGGAAAATCGAGTTGCCCCAGGCATAGGACAGCCCCTTAGAGCATCCTGTAAATAGACTGAATCGATAAGGGGGATTCCCAAGGCTCAGGAATTGTGATTCAAGATAAAGGCTGGACAAGGAGGCCAGCCTTT
>PTKA01000031.1 GCA_002937525.1 Alphaproteobacteria bacterium MarineAlpha10_Bin3 | reverse complement strand
CGCGTCGGCGCCCAGCCCGTAGACGGTTTCGGTCGGAAAGGCGACCAGTTCGCCGGCGCGCAACGCCAGCGCCGTGCGCCGTATATTGGCCGGCGTCAGGGGAAGAATTTGCGCCATCGGCCCTCGAAGGTCGGATGCTAGACCGGAAGGCCGTCTGCTTCGTCCAGGTCCATTTCCAGGATCGCCATGTGAAAGGCGTAGGACAGTTCGCCGTCTTCTTCGTCGCGAAACAGCACGCCGATGAATTCATCGCCGATCAGGACCTCGCATGACTCATCCTTTTGTTCCTTCAGCGAGATGGCGTTGTTGGCGAACTTGGCGCGCAGATATTTTTCGACGCGGAGGAGTTCAGATCGTTTCACGTAAAGCATTCCTTGATGATGAGATGAATCAAGCGCGAACATAACCGCTTCCAGCCAACGGTAACAGCCTCTTAATGCATGGGTGCCATGTGCCAATTGCACTTTCTTCCTGCCCGGCTTGTGGTTAGTGTCCGCGATCTTCGATGAGCGGGAGGCTGGACGTGGCGCGGTACAGAATTGCGGTAATCCCCGGCGACGGGATCGGTAAGGAAGTTGTCCCCGAGGGCATCAAGGCGCTGGAAGCGGCAAGCCGAAAATGCGGCTTCGATCTGGCGTTCGATCATTACGACTGGAGTTGCGAGACCTATATCCAGACTGGTGCGATGATGCCCGAAGACGGGCTGGAACGGCTGCGCGACCACGATGCGATCTTCCTCGGCGCGGTCGGTTTTCCCAGCGTTCCCGACCATGTATCGCTGTGGGGCCTGCTGATTCCGATCCGCCGCGCGTTCCAGCAATATGTCAATTTGCGCCCGGTGCGCCTGTTGCCCGGCATTACCCCGCCGGTGCATGGCTATGTCGCCGGCGATATCGATTTTTACGTCGTGCGCGAGAACAACGAGGGTGAGTATTCCGAAGTCGGCGGCCGGATGTATGCCGGAACGGCCGAGGAGTTCGTCATCCAGGAAAACATTTTCACCCGCAAGGGCGTCGACCGCATCATGCGCTACGCCTTCGATCTTGCCGCCAGCCGCAAGGGCAAGCATCTGACCTCGGCGACCAAATCGAACGGCATCGTGCATACCATGCCATTCTGGGACGAACGTTTCGCAGCACTGGCGCCCGATTATCCCGATGTCCGGACCGACCAGTATCATATCGACATTCTGTGCGCCCATTTCGTGCAGCATCCGGACTGGTTCGATGTCGTCGTCGGCAGCAATCTGTTCGGCGATATCCTCTCCGACCTCGGCCCCGGCGTGACCGGCACTATTGCGGTCGCGCCCTCGGCGAATATCAATCCGGACCGCGAATTTCCCTCGATGTTCGAGCCGGTGCATGGTTCCGCGCCCGATATCGCCGGCAAGGGCATTGCCAATCCGATCGGCCAGATCTGGTCGGCGGCAATGATGCTGGATCATATCGGCGCGCCGAAGGCCGGCGCGACGATCTACCGGGCCATTGAAAGCGTGCTGGCCAACCGGGGCGCCCCGATGACGCCGGATATGGGGGGCAATGCCAGCACCGCCGATCTTGGCGACGCCATCGTCGAGGCGATTGGCTAAGCGCCGCGCAACCGGGGTTTATTCTGGCTCGTTTCCTGCTACCGGCCTATCGCCGGCTGCCACCCGCCTTGCGCGGGATGATGTTCATGTTTGTCGCATCGCTCAGCGGTGTGCTCATGCACGCGACCGTGCGCTATCTGTCGGCGGATCTGCGGCCGTTCGAGTTGGCGTTCTTCCGCAATTTTCTGGCCTTGATAATCCTCGCCATACCCCTGCTGCGGCTTGGGCTGAAGCCGCTGCACAGCCGGCATCGCGGCCTGCATCTGCTGCGTGGCGCGTTGACGACGGCGTCGATGCTGTCCTTCTTCACAGCGCTTTCAATGTCGCCATTGGTCCAGGTGACGGCACTGTCGTTCACCGCACCGCTGTTCGCGACGGTCCTGGCGATTGCCTTTCTTGGCGAAGTCGTGCGCTTGCGGCGCTGGATCGCGATCCTGATCGGTTTCGCCGGTACAATGGTCATCTTGCGGCCCGGCGTCGAAGCCATCGACCTTGGCACCGGTCTCACGCTGGTTTCCGCCGCCACATGGGGCGCCGCCATCGTCGTGACGCGGGTCCTGGGACGCAGCGAATCAAGCCACACCATAACCCTGTACATGGCGCTGATCATGACCGCCTTGTCCTTCGTTCCGGCCACGACGGTATGGATTTGGACGTCGCCGGATCTGTATTTCTGGCTGTTTTTGATGGTGGCGTTCGGCACCGTGACCCAGCTTTGTTTCACCCAGGCGCTGCGCGAGGCGGAAACCAGCGTGGTCTTGCCGATCGATTTTCTGAAACTGATCTGGGCGACCATGATCGGCTACGCATTGTTCGCCGAACTGCCGGACGGCACGACGTTGTTCGGTGGCGCGATGATTTTCGCCAGCGCGATTTACATCGCCTACCGGGAAAGCCGGTTGCAACGGTCCAGGATCGCGTATGATAAATAATATGCGCGCTTAATAGTCGTAATGCGGCACCGTGTCCGCGAGCCCGTCATGCAGCGCGATCATGCGGCCGCGCCATTCATGGACCGGGTCGCCGGGCGGCACGATGGGGTAGGGACTAACGCAACGCGCCCATTGCAGCGCGCCGAACACGATATAGTCGCCGTAAGCCGGCGCCGCACCGCCAATCCAGTCCTGGCGCGTCAACAGATTGCGTAATGGCGCGAAAATCCGTGGCAGTTCGCCGCCGCGCGCGTCCTGTTCGGCGGCCATCTCCTCCAGCGTGCATTTGAAGCGGGCCTCCCGGTTGGTCCGGAAGTAATCGGTATCTTCGGGCAGCAAGTGCTTGTAGACATCGAATATGATGGTGCGCAGGATTGCTGGATGTAGCTGTGTGTCGGTCCAGCTATTGATGAAATAGGCCATGGCGCGGCCGCCGCCATCGCCGCCGTCGTTGAACAGGCTGGGCGCGTCGCGGTAATTGTCATCCAGGTAGCACGCGATATCCCAGGAATCCGTGGCCACCGCGTCGCCGTCCACCAGCACGGGATAGGATTGGTGGCCGCTAAACGCGATCTTGTCCTTCTGCGTGAAGCCGCAGGGTTCGTATTGGCAAGCCAGTCCCTTATGCGCCAGCGCCATCCGGGTGCGCCAGCAATACGGGCTGAAGCGCCGGTTTTCGCTGCCGGTGAGTTCGTAGAGAATTCGAGTCATGGCCAGTAACTTTCGAAGTTAACCAAAACTTGTCGAATTTTGTTCGATAAACCATTATAGCGCGACTGGAAGATCATGGAAATTGCAACCGTTCAGATGGCGGCCGTGTTCGCCCTTATCGTTGTCTCTCTGGTGTTGTACGCCTCGGAGAAACTGCCGCTCGAAGTCACGTCGCTGGGCGTCCTGTGCGCTCTTATGGTGCTGTTTCAGGTGCTGCCGGTCGACGGCGCGCAGGGTGTCAACCGGCTCGATGCGGTTCGGCTGCTGTCGGGCTTCGCCAATCCGGCGCTGATCGCCGTGCTGGGGCTGCTGGTTATCGGCGATGCGCTGGAACGCACCGGCGCACTCGACAAGGGTGCCGCCCTGGTCCTGGCGGCGGGGCGCGGCAGCCCGGTTGCAACCGTGACCATGGCGTTGAGCGCGGTGCTGGTGGTCAGCGCGGTGCTGAACAATATTCCGGTCGTGGTCATTTTCATCCCGATCATGCAGGCGATTTCGCTGAGCATCGGCCGGCGGCCCAGCCGCCTGCTGATCCCGCTCAGTTTCGCGGCCATGCTGGGCGGCATGACGACCTTGATCGGTTCCTCGACCAACCTTCTGGTGTCCAGCGCGCTGGTTCAGTTGGGCGAACGGCCTTTTGGTTTTTTCGACTTCACGATTCCCGGCATCGTTCTGGCCAGCGTCGGTCTGGTTTATCTGCTTGCCATTGCACCGCGCCTGCTGCCGGACCATTCCGACATGGCGCAATCCCTGGCCCCCGACAACCGGCAATTCATCGCCCAGATCACGGTGGCCGAGGGTGCGACCCTGGACGGTGCCGGATTTTCGGACGGTGCGCCAGCCGAATTGGCCGATCTTGGCCTGTTGCTGGTGCAGCGCGAAGAACACGCCTTCTTACCACCGTTCGACGGCGTGACCTTGCAAGCCGGCGATGTGATCGTCGTCGGCGCCTCGCGCGAAGCGCTGGCGCAAGCAGTGAAATCCGATCCGGTGGCGCTGCATCCGCGTTTCGAAGGCGAGGTTGAATCGCCCGAGCGCTGGCTGATCGGCGGTCAGGTGCTGGCCGAAATCATGGTCACGCCCGGTTCCACCATGATCGGCCGGACGCTGGAAGATATCGGTTTTCGCTACAAGCATCATTGTATCGTCATCGGCATCCAGCGGCGTAGCCAGTTGCTGCGCCGCCGCCTGACCGAAATCCGGCTCGAAGCCGGCGATACCTTGCTGGTACAGGGCCGGCGCGACGATATAAGGGCGCTGCGCGGCAACCACGATGCGGTGCTGATGGAATGGTCGGCCGAGGACATCCCGGCCGTGCATCACGCCAGGCGCGCGGGGCTGATCTTTTTCGCCGTCGTTGCCGCTTCGGCGACCGGGCTGCTGCCGATTTCGATCGCCGCCCTTAGCGGTGCCGTCGCCATGGTCGCGACCGGCGTGATGGGGGTGCGCGATGCGATGCGGGCGCTGGACCGGCAACTGGTCTTCCTGATCGCCGCCGCACTGGCCCTGGGGGCGGCGTTGCAGGAAACCGGCGGCGCCGATTTTCTGGCCGACACGATGCTGGCGGCGGTGGGTAATGCGTCGCACGCGGTCGTGCTGTCCGTCTTCTTCACCCTGGTAGCACTGCTGTCGAACGTGCTTAGCACCAAGGCGACGGCGGTTCTGTTCACGCCGATTGCGGTCGGCGTCGCCCATTCGATTGGCGCGCCGGTCGAACCGTTCGCCGTCGCCGTGGTTTTCGCCGCCAACTGTTCGTTCGCGTCGCCGGTCGGATATCAGACCAATTTGCTGGTGATGGGGCCGGGCGGTTACCGGTTTTTCGATTTCGTGCGCGTCGGCATGCCGTTGATTGTCTTGTTGTGGATCACCTTCAGCCTGTTCGCGCCGTGGTATTACGGCTTGTGATCGCATCGCCACATAACCACAGGCACAATGAGGTGCCGGGGGCCAGGAGCCGTCCACCCCATCGCCACAGTTTAATGCGTCGGTGACCTGAGCGTGCCCGGACCCTTCGCGCCGCTGGCGTCCGAAAGTCGCCGCAATAGCCTGATGCGGACATTGGCCGGTAAGCCGGATGAAATTTGGGTGTTCGGCTATGGTTCGTTGATGTGGGACAGCGCTTTTCGTGTCGCGGCGCGCCGCCCGGCCACCTTGCGCGCCTACCGGCGCAGCTTTTGCGTTTGGACCGCGCATGCCAGGGGAACGCCCGACAATCCCGGTCTCGGCCTGGGATTGCTGCCCGATGCGGATGCGGCTTGTCGCGGTGTTGCGTTGCGCATTGCGCCGGCGGCGCGCCAGAGCGGTCTGGAAGCGCTCTGGATGCGGGAAATGTGGACCGGCGTCTACCATCCGCTCTGGGTTTCGCTGGAGACCGAAGCGGGGCGCTTGCCGGCGCTGGCATTCGTCGTCGATACGGCGCATCCGCAATACGCCGCCGGTCTATGCACGGCGCAGACTGCGCGGCGGATTGCGGCGGCGCGCGGCAAATTCGGCGCCTGCCGGGACTATTTCGACAAGACCCTGAAAGCCCTGCGCGATCTCGGTTTTAGCGCCGACGAATTCACCGAACTCCGCGATGCGGTCGAACGGCTGGCGCCGCGCTGACGAAGACCCGGCGCTTGGTGTTACCGGGCCGGCTTGGAATTTTTTTCGCCAGGGCCTTGGCGAGATTGAACAGGGATTTTCGCGTTACGGGATTTTCGATCTTGGCATAAGCGCGCACCAACTCCAGGGAAATCGGTTCGCCCAGCGGGTCGCTCGGCATGGATGGATCCTGCTGGCGACCGGAAAGGGCACGCAGGTCTTCGGGCAAATCGTCGAAAAAATACGATACGGGAACGTCGAGCACTTCGCTCAATTCGAACAGCCGGCTTGCCCCGATCCGGTTCGCGCCGCGTTCGTATTTTTGAATTTGCTGAAATGTGAGACCAATGGCGTCGCCGAGCTTGGTCTGGCTCATCGACAGGATTTTGCGCCGTATGCGCACACGTTTGCCCACATGAGTATCGATGGGGTGGAATGACTTTCGGATCAATGTTCCAATCCAGTTTTCTAACATCCGCGAAAATCCGGACCAAATGAAACCATTCGGCGCAAATTCCCGCTATCTACTATAGTGTAGAGGAATTATCACTTTGGCGCGAGCTTTATTGTCCCTTCCAGCCACCCAAATACGACCGGTTCGGCCTCGTCGCCGATGCATTCGCAGGGCTGGCCGTTGAAGTCGAATGACGGCGCAGCGCAGGCCCGATAAGATAGCCGGCGGCGTTGGACAGGGGATGGATATGGCGATCAAGACCGTGGCGATACTGAGCCCCGGCGATATGGGCCACGCGGTCGGGCGCGCGCTGGCCGGTCACGGGCTTACCGTCATCACCTGCCTGGCGGGGCGCAGCCGGCGCACGCAAAAGCTGGCGGCGGCAGGCGGGCTCGAAGCCGTGCCGACCCTGGAAGTTCTGGTCGAGCGGGCGGATTTGATCCTGTCGATCATGCCGCCCTCGGCGGCGCTGGAATCCGCTGGCGCGGTGGCCGAAGCGATGCAATCTGTGGAGCGTGCGCCGTGCTATGCCGATTGCAACGCCATCTCGCCGATGACCGCCCGGCGAATTGCGGCGGTGGTAACAAATAGCGGCGGCGCGTTCGTCGATGCCGGGATCGTCGGTCCGCCGCCCGGCAAGGCGCCATCGCCAACCCGTTTCTATGTCAGCGGTGGTGACGCGCCGCTGCTCCAGGCGCTCGATTGCGGGTCAATTTCGGTGCGTCAGATGGGCCCGGAAATTGGCCGCGCCTCGGCCATGAAGATGTGTTACGCGGCGCTCACGAAGGGGACCTGGACGCTTTATGCAGCCGCGCTGGTCACGGCCGAAGCCATGGGATTGAGCGAGCCATTGTTGAGCGAACTGGCAAGTAGCCGGCCCGCGGTCGAAGCCGATATGCGGCGCATGGTGCCGCGCTTGCCGGTCGATGCCGGGCGCTGGATCGGCGAGATGGAGGAGATCGCGGCGACCTTTGCGCAGGCCGGCCTGCCGACCGGCTTTCACCGGGGCGCCGCCGAGATGTTCGCCATGCTGCATCGCACGCCGATTGCCCGCGAAACCCGCGAAACCCTCGATCCCGGCCGGACGCTGGAGCAGGCGCTGGTCATCTACCGCGACGCGCTGCCCGGCCGGCAATTCGCCGGCGCGGTGGGGGGCGATGCGGGGGGGATCGTGGCGCGGCGGCTCGATGCCGCGCCGTTTGCGCCGTTCGGCGATGTCATCGTGCTTGGCGCCGGATCGCCCGGCACGCGGGACGACCTTGCGGCGGCGATGGAAAATCGCCGCGACCATGCGCGTCTGGCGCCGACCCTGTCCCGCAATGCGCCAACGGCGATGCCGCTGCGGGTGAAATGGATGGAGCGTCATCCCTATTCGTCGCAGACCTTCATTCCGCACGATCTCGGGCGCTATCTGGTCCTTGTTGCGCCACGGGCCGATAATGGCGACCCACGCATCAACCAGTTGCAAGCCTTCGTCGCCGACGCCAGCCAGGGGGTGACCTATCGTCCGGATGTCTGGCATCATCCCTTTACCGCGCTGGACCGGCCTTCGGAGTGTTTTGTCCTGCGCTACGACGACGGGACCGATGACGATACCCAATGGTTCGAGGTCGCCGACGGCCCGGTCATCCGACTCGCCGACGCGGGCTAGCGGCGGGTGATGCCCAGGCAACGCCAGGTTCTTGCGGTTTGCTGCGGCACCCATATCCAGCATGACGGCATGCTCGATATGCTGTACCCGCTGTTGCCGCTGCTGGCGCAGAGTTTTGGGCTGTCTTACGCCGAAGTCGGTCTGGTACGCGCCGCCAACAAGATGGCCATGGCCGGTTTTCAGTTGCCGGCCGGATTGCTGGCCGAACGCCTTGGCGGGCGGGGGCTTCTTGCGCTCGGCACGATAGGGGCCGGGGCGGCGTATCTGTTGCTCGGATTTAGCGCCGGGTATCTGTCCTTATTGATGGTGCTGTTTTTAGCCGGCTGCGGCAATGCGGTGCAGCATCCGCTATGTTCGTCGATGGTCTCCGCCGCCTATGGCGCGGACCGGCGTCGCGGCGCACTGGGCACCTATAATTTTTTTGGCGATGTCGGCAAGCTCACCTTCGCCGGATTGACCAGCCTGGCGATCGGCACCGGTTATTCGTGGAATGTCACGGTCCAGGCGGCCGGGGTAAGCGGCGTGATCGCCGGCATCGCGCTGTATTATGCGCTGCGGTCGCTCGATGTTGCCGGCGCGCCGGACAGAGCGGCGCGTTCCGGCGCGTCGCCAGCGGGCCAGGGCTGGGGCATCCGCGACCGCACCGGATTCGCCGCGTTATGCGGCATCGCGATATTCGACGCCAGTACGCGCACCGGCTTCCTGACCTTCGTCGCCTTCCTGCTGATTGAAAGAGGGCTGGCGGAGAGCTGGGCCGCACTTGCCGTCGTCATGGTTTTTTCCGGCGGGATGGTCGGCAAGCTGGCCTGCGGGTTTCTTGCCGACCGCATCGGCGTCATCCGCACCGTGGTTTTGACCGAACTTGGCACCGGGATCGGTATCCTCACGATATTGTGGCTGCCGAACATGGCGGCGTTCTTTTTATTGCCGTTCATCGGTGTTGCGTTGAACGGCACCTCGTCGGTGCTGTACGGCACGATCGGCGATCTGGTCGACGAAAACCGCCAGCAGCGGGCCTTCGGGCTGTTCTATACGCTGGGTTCGGTCTGCGGCATTCTGGCGCCGCTGGGCTATGGGCTGCTTGGCGATGTATTCGATATTCCGGTCACGATGGCGGTGATCGGCTGTGTCATCTTTTTGACCATCCCGCTTTGTTTGGTGCTGCGCCGGTCGGTCAATCGAGGCGGAATCCGTGTTTGTTCAGGAACGCCTTGAAGCCCGCGCGTTCGGGCAAGGATAGCTGGCGCGTCACGTTTTCCG
>PTKA01000309.1 GCA_002937525.1 Alphaproteobacteria bacterium MarineAlpha10_Bin3 | reverse complement strand
CCGCCGCGATCGCCACGCCGATACGGTTTCGCAACAAGAACCTGATCTATGTGCCGATCCTTCATGGTGCCAATGTGCTGGCAAGATGGGCGACGCCGTTGGAGGGGGTGAAGCCGTTTTTGTTGAACGAATCCGAAAACCCGGAGATGAATTACCGCCATATCCCGGTGCGGGGATTGTATGAACTACGCCGCGCGGTGGACGATCTGAAGGGGCATCTTGGCGATGTAAGCTGCCCGGTAACGGTGCTGCAAGGCGACGAAGACCCGGTGGTCATGCCTGGAAGCGCGGAGCGGATCATCGGCGCGCTGGGATCGAAGAACAAGGAACTGCGTTGGATTGCGGCCCGCCGGCACGGTATCCTGCGCGAAGATATCGGCGATACGCAGGACATCGTGATCTCTTTCATCAACGCTCTGGACAGGGACAAACCCGAAATTGGGAAACATGCGGCTCGCCTTTGCCGATAAATTTGGCCGCGCGGTATGGGACTTGCTGCGTTGGTTCCGGCCCAGATCAAGCGGCACCGCCCCGGCGCGCCCGTATCCGTGGGAACGGCATTATCCGCAGGGATTAAACTGGGACGCCCAATTTCCGGTCCGCCCGCTCACCGCCCTGCTCGATGACGCGGTCGCCAGATTTCCCGACCGCGTCTGCATCAATTTTCGCGGCCGGCGGTGCCGCTACCGCGAAATCGTCGATCTTGTCGACCGGGCTGCCAGCGGATTCGCCGATCTCGGCGTGCGCAAGGGCATCAAGGTCGGGCTGATGCTGCCCAATTCGCCCTATGCGGTGGTGTGTTTCTACGCCGTCCTGAAGGCCGGCGGCACCGTCGTCAATATCAACCCGCTCTATGTCGAAGCCGGCATAGAGCGGATCATCGTGGATTCGAACGCCTGTATCCTGGTGACCCTGAACGTCAAGCCGCTCTATCGCAAGGCAGCGCCGGTCCTGGACGCATCGAACCAGGTCGAGAAGATCGTCGTGTGCGGCATCGCCGGCGTGCTGCCATTTCTGGAAAAGGCCCTGTTCACGCTATTCAAGCGGCATGAAGTCTCCGATATCCCCGATGACGGCCGCCATCTCACTTTCGAGAAGCTGATTGCCAATGACGGGCGTATCGACCCGGTCGATATCGACCCGGAACGCGATGTCGCCGTGCTGCAATATACCGGCGGCACCACCGGCGTTCCCAAGGGCGCGCGCCTGACCCACGCGAACCTGTCCGCCAACACCGCCCAGATCGCCCTATGGGGATGTGAACTTCGACCGGGGCAGGAGAAAATCCTCGGCGCGTTGCCGTTGTTTCACGCCTTCGGGATGACGGCGGTGATGAATTTGAACCTCGCCATCGGCGCGGAAACGATCCTGTTGCCGCATTTCAAGCCAGCCGAAATATTGCGCATCATCGAAAAAGAACGCGCGACGATTTTTATCGGCGTGCCGACGATGTATTCGGCGCTGATCGCCGCCCAGGAAAATCACCAACACGACCTTTCCAGCCTCAAATTCTGTATTTCGGGCGGCGCCCCCCTGCCGGTCCCGGTACAGCGCGATTTCGAGAAGGCGACCGGATGCGCGTTACTCGAAGGCTATGGCCTTAGCGAGACCGGGCCGGTCTGCACGGTCAATCCCGTGACCGGCGTGAACAAGGCCGGATCGGTTGGTTTGCCGTTGCCGGGGACGATCGTTGAAATCGTATCGCTTGACGATCCGGACCGGTTCCTGGCCCAGGGCGAGCAGGGTGAAATCTGCATCACCGGGCCACAGGTGATGGCCGGCTACGCCAACCGCGCCCAGGACAACAAAGACGTCTTCAGGGGCCGGCGGCTGCGCACCGGCGATGTCGGGTATCTGGACGAAGACGGCTATCTTTTCATCGTCGACCGCATCAAGGAACTGATCCTGAGCAGCGGGTTCAACGTCTATCCGCGCATGGTCGAAGATGCGATCTATCTGCACGATACGGTCGAAGAAGTCGCCGTTTGCGGCATTCCCGACCCGCATCGCGGCGAGATCGTCAAGGCGTTCGTCCATCTGCGCACCGGCAAGACGCTCACGGCCAGCACCTTGCGGGCTTTCCTGAAAGACAAACTGGCGCCGTTCGAAATGCCCCGGCAAATTGAATTCCGCAAAGCCCTGCCAAAAACCCTGATCGGCAAGATCGACAAGCGCGAACTATTGAAGGTGCAGACATGAAAAACATCGTCATCGCCGGCTATGTCCGGTCGCCCTTCACCCTGGCCGGAAAAGGGGCGCTGAGCGCGACGCGCCCCGATGAGCTGGCCGGCCAGATCGTCCGAAGCCTGGTTGAGCGGACCGGCGTGGATGCGGACGATATCGAGGATCTGATCCTGGGCTGTGCCTTCCCCGAAGGCGAGCAGGGGCTGAACATGGCCCGGATGGTGGGCTTCATGGCTGAACTGCCGCAATCGGTGGCCGGCGTCACGGTCAACCGGTTTTGCGGCTCGTCGATGTATGCGGTCCACATGGCGGCGGGCGCAATCGCGATGGATGCCGGCGAAGCCTTCATCTGCGCCGGCGTCGAATCGATGACCCGGGTGCCGATGGGCGGCTACAATCCACTGCCCAGCCCGGCACTCCACAAGCGTAATCCGGCGGCCTATATCTCGATGGGCGAAACCGCCGAGAACGTCGCCGCGCGCTATCAAATATCGCGCACGGAACAAGACGCCTTCGCGGTTGAAAGTCAGGCCAAGGCAACCGCCGCGCTCGAGGACGGCAAGCTGGACGACGAGATCACCCCGATCGGCGATGTGGCGCTGGACGGTTGCCCGCGGCCGGGCACGTCGCTCGACGATCTGGCGAAACTCAAGCCGGCTTTCGATGCGGCCGGCACGGTCACGGCGGCCACCTCGTCGCCCCTGACCGACGGCGCCGCCGCGACCCTGATATGCAGCGAGGACTACGCCAATGCCAGGGGTCTGGCACCGCTGGCCCGGATCAAGAGCATCGCGGTCGCGGGCTGCGCGCCCGAAATCATGGGCATCGGCCCCGTGCACGCAACCCGCAAGGCGCTGGCGCGCGCCGGGCTGGCAATCGGCGACATCGATGTAACGGAACTGAACGAAGCCTTCGCCGCCCAGGCCATCGCATGTATCCGCGATCTGGAACTCGATCCCGCCACGGTCAATCTTGACGGCGGCGCAATCGCCTTCGGCCATCCGCTCGGCGCGACCGGCGCCCGGATCACCGGCAAGGCGTCGGCCTTGCTGGCGCGCGAGGGCGGCCGCTACGCCCTGGCCACGCAATGTATCGGCGGCGGCCAGGGCATCGCCATCATCCTGGAAGCGGTCAGATGAGCGGCATCGAAAAAGCCGCCGTCATTGGCGCCGGCGTGATGGGGGCCGCAATCGCCGCCCATATCGCCAATGCGGGCGTGCCGGTCATGTTGCTCGACATTGTTCGCGACGGCGCGGATAACCGCA
>PTKA01000308.1 GCA_002937525.1 Alphaproteobacteria bacterium MarineAlpha10_Bin3 | reverse complement strand
AGACAGGCAATGCGCGTCTCGGGCGCGGTATTGGCCCAGCCGTCGAAGGCGCGCCGCGCGGCCGCAACAGCCTTGTCCACATCGCCGGCCGCCCCCAGCGAGATCACGCCATAGGCGGTCTCGTTGGCCGGATTGATGACCTCGAATTCACGCGGCGTTTGCGGCGCAACCCATTGTCCGTCGATGTAAAAATCGGTCTTGCGCTGCATGGCGTTTCTCCGGCGTGAATACAGGTTCTTAATATAGGGGTTATACTGCGGGCCAGGAGCGTTCGACAAACTTTGTGGGAGAAAGCCATGACAAAATCACGCAAGGCACGCGCGGTGGGATTCAACCATGTCGCATTGGAAGTCGGCGATATCGACGCGGCGCTGGAATTCTATGGCGATTTGTTCGAATTCACCGTGCGCCGGCGTAGCGACACCGCAGCCTTCATCGACCTTGGCGACCAGTTCATCAATTTCTCCAAGGGCCGCCGCCAGGGCCCCGACGACAACCGCCATGTCGGGCTGGTGGTCGACGACAAGGCCGCCGTCGAACGCCAACTCAAGGAACTTGGCATCGCCATTCTGCCGGGCCGGTTTCTCGATTTCCTCGATCCCTGGGGCAACCGGATCGAGATCGTCGGCTACCCGGACATCCAGTTCACCAAGGCGGCCCATGTCTTGCGCGGCATGGGCCTGGAAGGGCTGAAGAAAACCCAAAAGGCGCTGGACGAGTTGGCCGAAAAGGGCATGGCGCCAACGTAATTATTGTCTTCGCCGAAGCATCGCGTTGGAGTGTTTTATGAAGTTCGGGTATTTCACGCTGTCGGACAACCACTATCCCGGCGATCCGCGCAGCGCTATGATCTGTCCGGCGCGGCCGTCCGGGTAACCGGCATCGCCGTCGACAACCGGGGCGGGATCGGTCCCGTTGCGCCCGGCCTGCCGGCGCTGAAACCGGCCCGAAGGCGGAAAACATGCCGCAAGGAAGCGGTGCGGCGCGAATCGCCGGCGTTGTGAGGATCGCGGCGCGCAACTGGACGTAAGCGCGACAATCGCAACCAACGCTGGAATTAAACCGGGCAAACATCTGATAATTTTTATTTTTTGGGTTTCGTGCCGATCCAATTTTGATGTATTTTCAAGCGGCGGATTGGCGATTTTTGCGCGTCCCTGGACATATTGTATAGCGTGCGAGCGAAGGAATTTTGATGGCGGCCCGTCTTCACTGTTAGATCGGAAAATTCGCATGGGGCCATTTCGCAGCTTTCTTTTCGCGCCCGGCAATCATCCGCGCAAGGTCGCCAAGGTCTTCGATTGCGGTTCGGACGCCGTGATACTCGATCTGGAGGACGCGGTCGCGAACGGTGAAAAAATCGCCACCCGCAAAGCGGTCAAGGCCGCCCTGCGGCAGCCGCGCGGCAATCTTGGCTATGTCCGGGTGAACGGGTTCGAGACGCAATTCTGTTACGGCGATATCGCCGCCGTGGTCGGTCCGGGCCTGGACGGCATCGTGCTGCCGATGGTCGAAAACGCGGCCCAGATTCTTGCCGTCGACTGGATGATCGCTAATCTGGAGCGCCAATGCGCGCTTGAGCCCGGCGCAATCGACCTTATCCCGATCCTGGAAACCGGCAAGGGCGTTGCAGCACTCGACGCCATCGCCGGCTGCGGGTCAAGGGTCCGCCGCATGGCCTTCGGGGCCGGCGATTATACGCTGGACATGGCGATGGCATGGACCCGCGACGAAAGCGAACTGAACGATGTCCGCGCTCGCATGGTGCTGGCGTCGCGGGCGGCCGGCCTGGAGGCACCGATCGACACGGTGTGGATCCAGATCAAGGATCTGGACGGGCTGCGCCAATCGGCCGAACGCGCCGCGCGCATGGGTTTTCAGGGCAAGATGTGCATCTATCCGCCGCAAGTCGCGCCAACCAACGAAATTTTTAGTCCCAGCGCGGCAGAAATCGCCCGCGCCGAACGGATCGTTGCCGCCTTCGAGGAAGCCGAAGCGGCGGGTTCGGCGTCGATCCAGCTCGACGGGTTGTTCATCGATTATCCGATCGTCTACAAGGCGCAACGCATTCTCGACGCTGCGCGGCGTATTCAAAGGCGCGACAACAACCCGTAAGGACGCCGCCGATGGCCATGGCGGTCCAAACCCGCATTTTGAGCGAAGCCTTGGGCGTCGAGGTCCGCAACGTCGATCCGGCGGCGCGCTTGGACGGCGCGGCGGTGGCGGAATTGCACCGGCTTTGGCTGGCGCATGGCATTTTTCTGTTTTGCGGCGTGGACTGGACGGCGGGCGACGCCATCCTGTGGGACAACCGCTGCATCCAGCACCGCGCCATGCCTTTCGATGAGGCGAAATACCAGCGCCACATGCAGCGCACGACCCTGGAAGGCGACGCGCCGTATTTCACTTCGGCGCGCGGCGCAAGGATCGCCAGCACCCGGCATCTGGCGCCCGCATCGACTTAACCGCCGCCGCGCCATACAGTCGGCTGCCAAGATTATCGAGGAATTCGCCATGACCCCGCCCGACCGCCTGCGCGCCCTGCTTGCCGAACCGGCCTTCGTGGTCATGCCCGCAGTGTGGGATGGGCTGACTTCCAAGCTGACCGCGCAAGGCGGGTTCAAGTCGGCGTTTCTGTCCGGTTCGTGCGTCGCGGCGAGCCGCCTTGGCGGCCCCGATCTCGATCTGATTTCGTTTGCGGAGATGTTCGATTCATTCGACCAGGTCCGGGCCGCGGCCCCCGATCTGCTGATTCTGGCCGATGGCGACCACGGGCACGGAAACGCCATGAACGTCCAGCGCACGGTGCGCGCCTACGGCCGGGCCGGCGCCGCTGGAATCCTGATCGAGGACAAGATCACGCCGCGCGCGCTGACCGCCACCGGCAAACCGACCTTGCCGCGCGAAGCCGCCCGCATGAAAATCCGCGCCGCCGTCGAAGCGGCGAAGGATTCCGGCATCATGATCCTGGCGCGGACCGATTGCCGGCCCACGCTGGGCATGGACGAGGCCGTCGCCCGCATCGAGATGTTCGTGGCCGAAGGCGCCGAGATCCTGCTGCTCGATTCACCAAAAGACATCGACGAAATTCGCCGCGCCGTCGCCGCCGCCGCCGGGCGGCATTCGTTTTCGGTGCTGTCGCCGGGCGCGCCGCGCGTCACACCATCGCGCGACGAGGCCGCTGCCCTTGGCTACAAGATCGGCACCTTTCCGACCGCCATGCTCTCGCCCGCCGTGGGCGCGATCAAGGCCGGGCTTCACGCCCTCAACGCGGGCCAGTCGGCGGCGGCCAGCGCCATACCGCCGGCTGAATTGAGCACCCTTCTTGGCTATGCCGATTACGAAGAACAGGCACAGCGCTTCGCCGTGCCGGATTAATTTCATCGGAAATCTCGCGATGCCAGTTATCCGCCAAAGATAGTGCGCAAAATGCTGCAGCCACGGGCGTGAAGGGTGGT
>PTKA01000307.1 GCA_002937525.1 Alphaproteobacteria bacterium MarineAlpha10_Bin3 | reverse complement strand
GAGTGAATGGTTTTTTTCCGACGGGGTCGATCCCCGGCTGGTCCCGCCGATGCATGGCGATTCCAGCGGCGTACGCGGCGCCGCCTGGCTGTGGCCGGCCGGCGATGACGCGCCATGACCGCCGTTGCGCTGTGCCGCGACTGCTTGCTGGAATACACCGATCCAATCGCCGGCGGGCGCTGTCCCGAATGCGGCTCGCCGCGGCTGATAGCGCACCGCGACCTGAATCGCCTGGACATCGCCCATATCGATTGCGACGCCTTCTACGCCTCGATCGAGAAACGCGACGACCCGTCCATCAAGGACAGGCCGGTGATCGTCGGCGGCGGGCACCGCGGCGTGGTATCGGCCGCCTGCTATGTTGCGCGGCTCTATGGCGTCCGGTCCGCAATGCCGATGTTCCAGGCGCTCAAGGCCTGCCCGGACGCCGTCGTCATTCGCCCGGCAATGGCGAAATACAGCGCCGCGGGCCAGCAGATTCGCGCCATCATGCGCGACTACACGCCGCTGGTCGAACCGTTGTCGATCGACGAGGCGTTTCTCGATTTGTCCGGCACCCAATCGCTGCACAAGGGATCCGCGGCCCGCACCCTGGCGCGCATCGTCAAGCGGATCGAGTCGGAGGTCGGTGTTACCGCCAGCGTCGGTCTCAGCTATAACAAGTTTCTCGCCAAAGTTGCCTCCGATCTCGATAAACCGCGCGGCTTCGCCGCCATCGGCATGGCGGAAGCCCCCGAATTCCTCGCCACGCGCCCGGTCGGCGTGATCTGGGGCGTGGGCAAGGCGCTGCAAGGCAAATTACGGCGCGACGGAATCACTACGGCCGGCCATTTACAGCGCATGGAGGAAGCGGCACTGGTCGCCCGCTATGGGTCGATCGGGCGGCGGCTGTATCAATTTTCACGCGGCCGGGACAACCGGCCGGTTGCCCCCGTCTCGGTGCCCAAAAGCGTATCGGCGGAAACCACCTTCGCCGACGATATCTATAATCTGGACGAACTTTGCAGCCGGATATGGCCTTTGTGCGAGACCGTATCGCGCCGCCTCAAGGCCAAAAACCTGGCCGGGCGCACCTTGACCCTAAAACTGAAGCGCGCCGATTTCCGTCAGATAACGCGCAGCCGGACGCTCGGCGCACCAACCCGCTACGCCGAAATACTCTACCGCACCGCAACCAAGATGTTGGAAAAGGAGGCCGTCGGTCCCGCTTTCCGGCTGATCGGCATCGGTGTCGCCGATATCGTCAATGCGCGGGATGCCGACCCGCCGGACCTGCTGCACGATGAAACCGATAAACAAGTCCGGGTTGAACGCGCCATCGACGCGGTGCGCGCCAAGCTCGGCGACGGCGCCATCGGCAAGGGCCGGAATCGGCCCTAGAAACGGATCAGCATTCGGCGGCCGGCAGCATGCTCACCCGCGCCAATACGGCACGCAGTTTGAAGGTGCCGTAATCGAGAACGAATGACGGCACCACGCCATTCGCCTGCAAGTCCATCGCAATTTCGGTTTCCGGAACGCTGTCGCCGCGGCCGGGCCGGAAATAGGCGAGAATCATCGGCCACACCGGGTTCGGGCCAAGCGGCGGCTGCAAAATCCCGGCGCCGTGCGCCGCGCGCATCGGCAGTATCGTCGTGAAGACAGGCTGGACGCCTTTCAAATCCGCGCCCTCGAATACCAGGCTGCGGACCGACCGCTCGCCGCGCGACGCCGCCTGCATCAGACGGATCGTGAGGTCGGTCGGAAACCGGGTTCCGGCGGGCAGGGCAATCTTCGTCTCGTGCGGCCGGGTGAAATTGGCGACGCCGGCGCCGCCGGCACGCTCCAACCGGGCCTCACCGCTGAATTCCTCGGTCACTTCGCCATCATGGCTGCGTTTGGCGGTGAAGCGAAACCGAAGCCCGTCCTTCGATTCCCAATTCACGTTGCTGGACTGTATGACCGTTTCCACGCCATTTTCGTTGGTGAACCGCAGCAAGTAGCGCTGATCGAGCGCCCAACCCTCGCAGGTATCGGCCCACTCGAACGTCATGCCGCCAACGACATCGGCTATTCCACCACCGGAGTCCGCCTGGATCAGCTTGAAATTATAGGCGGCCCGGTGCGGTGCGATGTTGATTGCCGCGCCATGCGCCGTTGCGGCAAACGATAGAAGCCACACCGCCAAAAAAATACCGCAGCGGCGCCAACCATGTTGATTTGGCGGCATTGTCCGCGCATCTTGTCGCAACCAATTTTCCAGGGAAAACACCATGGCCGATCATCCTGTCCTCTTAATCACGCGCAAATTGCCCGACGCTGTGGAAGCCCGCGCGGCGCGGGATTATACGGCCCGACTCAACGCCAGCGACATACAATATGATGCCGATGCGTTGATATCCAACAGCGCCGGCGTCGATGCAATATTGACCTGTTCGACCGAAGCGTTTTCGGCCAGCGTCATTACGCGGTTGCCCGAACGGGTGCGTGCCGTTGCGACTTTTTCGGTCGGATACGAGCATATCGATATCGATGCCGCCAAGGCGCGCGGTCTGATTATCACCAACACGCCGGACGTATTGACCGACGCCACCGCCGATATCGCGCTGATGTGCCTGCTGGGCGCGGCGCGGCGGCAGCAGGAATCGACCGCGATGCTGCGCGACGGGAAATGGGGCCGATGGGAAGCCACGACGATGCTGGGGATGCATATGACGGGCAAGCGGCTCGGTATTCTGGGCATGGGCCGGATCGGCCGTGCGGTCGCCAAACGGGCCCGCGCTTTCGATATGGAAATCCATTACGCCAACCGCCCCCGGCTGCCGGTGGAACTGGAAAAAGGCGCAATCTTCCATCAAAATCCGGAATCGATGCTGGCCCAGGCCGAATTCCTGTCGATCAACTGCCCCTCATCGCCGCAGACCCTGAAATTTCTCAACGCCGAACGGATCGCCCTGTTACCCGACGGCGCGGTCGTGGTGAATACCGCGCGCGGCAATATCGTCGATGACGACGCCTTGATCGCCGCCGCAACCAGCGGCAAGATTTCGGGCATTGGAATGGACGTTTTCAATGGCGAGCCACATTTCGACAAACGCTATCTAGCACTTCCCAACGCCTTCTTGCTGCCGCATATCGGTAGCGCCACGCTGGATACGCGCGAAGCGATGGGGTTCCGCGCACTGGATAACCTGGACGCTATTTTTGCCGGCCGCGCAGCACCTGACGCACTGACCTGAAGGTCGAAGACGACGGGGAAAATTGTTCCGGTCAGCGGCGGAAAAAATTACCACGCATTATAATTAACAGGCCTTAATAACGATATAATATCATATGTAACAACAGTTTATTGAGTGGCACGGGTCTTGCGGTTTTTTCGCGGCGTTAGCTCTGTAATAAGGCGTCGCGGGAGGCATTCGATGAACTTACTACTGCACCAACACGATGACGCGTTCGGCGACGCAGGCTCCCACCGCCTGACGGCCCTAACCGAAC
>PTKA01000306.1 GCA_002937525.1 Alphaproteobacteria bacterium MarineAlpha10_Bin3 | reverse complement strand
TGCGTTCAGGCGCTGGATCATCGAGCCGACGCGCGCACTGGTAGCCCGCTTTCACGATAAACATCGCGATGTGCCGCTGATCGGATTTCCGCGCGGCGCCGGACTTTATTATACCCAATACGCCGCCGATACCGGGGTGTCCGCCATCGGCCTCGATACCACCGTTCCAACGTCCTGGGCGGCGGAAGCCTTGCAACCCAATCTTACCGTGCAAGGCAATCTGGACCCGATGCTGCTGCTGGTAGGGGGCGGCGGCATGATGGAGGGTGTGCGAAAAATACTCGACGATCTGGGCCACGGGCCGCTGGTTTTCAATCTTGGCCATGGCGTCGTGAAGGAAACCCCGCCCGAACATGTGGCGGCGTTGGTCGCGGCGGTGCGCGGCGATACGGCGTGATGGCGGACAAAACCGCTATCGTCCTGTTCAATCTGGGGGGACCGGATGATCTGGCGGCGGTGAAACCGTTCCTGTTCAATTTATTCAGCGACCGGGCGATTATCAACCTGCCGAATCCGTTGCGATGGTTGCTGGCGAAGTTCATATCGGCGCGCCGTGCGCCCATAGCGCGGCGTATATACCGACAGCTTGGCGGCGCATCGCCGTTGCTCGAAAATACCCAAAACCAAGCGCACGCACTGGAAAAGCGGTTCGATGCGCCAGGCCAAACGCAATGTTTTATCGCCATGCGGTATTGGCGGCCACGGGCCGCTGAGATCGCCGCCAAAGTCAAGGCGTTCGCACCGGACCGGGTGGTTTTACTGCCGCTTTATCCGCAATATTCGGGGACGACGACCGGATCGTCGATAAACGAGTGGCGCGCAGCGGCGGCGGCGGTTGGCCTTGACGCGCCGACGGCGACGATTTGCTGTTATGCGCAAAACCAGGGATTCGTTGCAGCGATCGCCAGCCGGGTGCGCGACGCCATTGCAGCCGCCCAAAATGCGCAAGCGCCGCCGCGCGTGCTGTTTTGCGCCCATGGTCTGCCGCAAAAAATCGTCGATCGCGGCGATCCCTATCAATGGATGGTCGAACAGACGGTCGAAGCGGTGGTCGAAAAACTGGCCATTGCGCGGCTCGATTGGAAAGTTTGCTATCAAAGCCGGGTCGGCCGGCTGGTCTGGCTGCAACCCTATACCGAAGACGCCTTGAGGGATGCCGGCCGGGACCGCGTTCCGGTCGTCATCGTGCCGATTGCCTTCACCAGCGAACATTCCGAAACCCTGGTCGAGTTGGATATCGAATACCGGGAATTGGCGGCATCGGCCGGTGTGCCGGAGTATATCCGGGTCCAGACGGTTGGTGTCGATAGCACCTTTATCGATGGGCTGGCGGAACTGGTTCGAAGCGCCCTGGCGCATCCAGGTTGCGTGTTTGCCGATGGCGGGGTGCGGCGCTGTCCCCAGGCGCATGATGGGTGCCTCCAAGGTGTCGGGCTGCGCGGTGCGGTGCCGTGCGATGGCTGAGTTTTATCCCTGGATCAAGGCCGTGCATATTATCGCCGTCATTGCCTGGATGGCGGGCTTGCTCTATCTGCCGCGGCTGTTCGTGTATCACTGCCAGGCCGAACCCGGATCGGATAAGTCCGAGACCTTCAAGATCATGGAACGGCGGCTGTTTCGCGCCATCATGGACCCGGCGATGGCGGTTGTGTGGATCACCGGGCCGATGCTGGTTTATTTCGGCGGGTTCTGGGCCGATCCGTGGTTCTGGGCCAAGGGGTTTTTCATCGTCGTCCTGACCATCGCCCATCATGCCTTTGGCCGCTGGCGCAAGCATTTCGACGCTGACGCCAATACCAGAAGCGAAAAATTTTACCGCATCGCCAACGAGGTCCCGACCTTGGCGATGATCGCCATCGTGGTTCTGGTGGTGGTCAAGCCGTTTCAATAGCCGATGTTTCAGGACCGCGGCGGTTACGATTTTGCTTGCAATTCCATGGATAATAATATTATATTCCTATGTTGGGTGAGTCCAGAAGGGCCTTGCGGATGGCAATGTTAATGAATGTGTAGGGATGTTAAGAAATAAAACGAATCCTTGTTTGGGTGGCGTCAGCGATGGTTTACTCGTTTTGCGGGTAATATTCGGTTTCCGGCATCCTCGACCGACCGCAGTCGAGAGCATTTCCGGTAAAACTTTTTGGAAGAACCGCTTGCAAGAAACCGGGCGATTGAGTATTTGACAGTCAAGGCAATTATTCGTATTGAAGCATCGTCTTTGACTGGGCTTTCTCAATTGGTTTCACGATTGGTCCCAGCTTCATAATCCGCATATTTTGTACGGCCCTGGTTCGATAGGGGCTTGACGCCTTTTCGGCCTGCGGATCCTTCCCTTTTCAGCCTCGGCGGCATCATGGAACTCCAAGAACTCAAACAGAAAACCCCGGCGGCGCTGCTTGCTTTCGCCGAAGAACTCGAAATCGAGAACGCCAGCGTTCTGCGCAAGCAGGATATGATGTTCGCGATCCTGAAACAGCTCGCGTTCAACGATGTGGCGATTTTCGCCGGTGGCGTGCTGGAAGTGCTCACCGATGGATTCGGGTTTTTACGGTCGCCGGAATCGAACTATCTGCCGGGTCCCGACGATATCTATGTCAGCCCGAACCAGGTGCGGCGGTTTGGCTTGCGGACCGGCGATACGGTCGATGGGGAAATCCGGGCGCCCAAGGATGGCGAACGCTATTTCGCCCTGCTCACGGTCAACAAGGTCAATTTCGACGATCCGGACATGGTGCGCCATCGCATCAATTTCGACAATCTGACGCCGCTTTATCCCGACGAACGGCTGATTCTGGAATGCGACGATCCCGAAAACAAGGACATGTCGGCGCGGGTCATCGAACTGATCGCGCCGCTTGGCAAGGGGCAGCGCGCGCTGATCGTGGCCCAGCCTAGGACCGGCAAGACGGTGATGCTGCAAAGCATCGCCCATTCGATCACGACCAACAATAAGGGGGTCTATCTTATCGTGCTGCTGATCGATGAGCGGCCCGAGGAAGTAACCGACATGCAGCGGTCGGTCGATGGCGAAGTGGTCAGCTCGACCTTCGACGAGCCCGCGACCCGCCATGTGCAGGTCGCCGAGATGGTCATTCAAAAAGCCAAGCGGCTGGTCGAACACAAGCGCGACGTCGTCATCCTGCTCGATTCGATCACCCGTCTGGCGCGCGCCTATAACACGGTCGTGCCGAGTTCCGGCAAGGTGCTGACCGGCGGCGTGGACGCCAATGCGCTGCAAAAGCCGAAACGGTTTTTCGGCGCCGCCCGCAATATCGAAGAAGGCGGTTCGCTGACGATTATCGCCACCGCGCTGATCGATACCGGCAGCCGCATGGACGAAGTGATCTTCGAGGAGTTCAAGGGCACCGGCAATTCGGAAATCGTGCTTGACCGCAAGCTGTCCGACAAGCGGGTGTTCCCGTCCATCGACGTCACCAAATCCGGCACCCGCAAGGAAGAACTGATCGTCGAAAAGGGTG
>PTKA01000305.1 GCA_002937525.1 Alphaproteobacteria bacterium MarineAlpha10_Bin3 | reverse complement strand
CGTCGCCGGCAGCCAGCAAAGCGCCCCCGCACAGCGCCCAGGCGACCGCATCGCGCGGTTCGGCGGCAACCACCTGACGATACAATGCGGCCGCGCCCGGCGCGTCGCCCGCCGCCTGCAACGCGGCCGCGCGGCGCAGCATGGCGGCCTTGTCCTGGCGCTGTGAAGGTTGATCGGGCATGATCGGCTTATAGCGAAATTCTCGATGGTTCAAAATAGCAAGGGGACGGAAATTTCATGGCAACGGCGTTACGGCACAGCGTGGCCGCCTATAATCTTTCCGCCGCATCGGAAAACAAGATCCATGACGACGCGGTGGCCAAACGGTTCGGCTTCGAGGGCGGCTTGGTTCCGGGGGTCGAAGTATACGCCTATATGACCGCGCTGCCGGTCCGGCAATTCGGCATCGACTGGCTGCGCGGCGGCTATGCCGACTGCCGCTTCCAGAAACCCGTCTATGACGGCCGGCAAGCCATCGTCACCGGCAAGGCCGATGGGAAAGACGGGCTGTCGCTGACGGTGACGATGGACGATGTCGTCTGCGCCACCGGCAAAGCCAGTCTGCCGCCCACAGCACCACCCCCGCCGGTGTCGCAGATCGCAACCGCGGCCTTGCCCGGCGAAGCGGACCGGCCCGACGCATCGCCGGAATCGCTGACGCCCGGGCGGGTTCTGGGGACCTTCGAGACTTGCTTCAGCGACGACGAACACGCGGCATATCTGCTGGACGTGCGCGAATCGCTGCCGCTTTACGCGACCGAACAAATCACCCATCCGGGCCTGATCCTGCGCCTCGCCAACCGGGCGCTTGGGTGCAATGTGCGGCTCGGACCGTGGATACATGTCGGCAGCACCATCCGCAATCACGCGCTGGCCCGGCACGGCGACCGCCTTGCCGCCCGGGCCATCGTCACGGCCGAATACGAACATAAGGGGCACCGCTTTGCCGAACTCGACGTTCTGGTCACCGCCGATAACCGGACCAGCGTCGCCCGCATCCACCACACCGCAATTTACCGCCCGCGACAGACCGTCGGCGGTTGACCCCCGGCACCTCAACGCTAATATGCGCCGCGCGCCCCTGTGGCGGAATTGGTAGACGCGGCAGACTCAAAATCTGTTTCTCGCAAGGGAGTGGGGGTTCAAGTCCCTCCAGGGGCACCAACGATTACGATCTTTACTTATCGCTATTCCTGCAAATGGGCGTCGCGGCGTTCGTAGAGGTCTTTGTCGGCATAACCCATGGCGTCCGGCCGGCCACGGCCCAGCATGACTTGAAAATACACCGGCTCCAGGCTTCTGTTTTCATAGCCGTGGATGATTCCGGACGGGCACGAAATGCAGTCCCAGGGGCCGAGCCGGCCCCAGAGTCTCGCGCCGCCGTCGTCCTCGATGAACACATCGAGGAAACCCTGCAACACGAAGAAACATTCCTCGACCTCGTGGGTGTGGGCCGCGTTGCCCTGACCCGGCTCCACATACATGATGGACAAGGTGAAATTATTCGCCTGAATCACCGTTGGGTCGTCGTGTTTGCCGGAACCGCCAGCACCGATGAAGCGGTGCTGCGCCCGCTTGTACCCTTCGATCGTGGCGTCTTCGAAGGCCGCCCAATCGGGCGCCTTATCCTTGAAGCGGCCGACGCAGCGCGCCATGATTTCGGCCAGTGGGATACCCACAAATGCCGGCGGGCGCGGATGGCGGGAAACACTCATGGTTCTTACTCCCAAGTTTTCAGGCTCGAATCAGGTCTTGCGCGCCGCTGTTATCATTCGCCATACGCGTGGCGGCGACAATGGCAGTTCCATCGGTTCGACGCCGAAATCGGCCAGCGCCTCGGCCACCGCGTTGGCGATCAGGCCGCCAATCGGAATGATCTCGCCTTCGCCGGCCCCCTTGGCGCCGAGCGGATTGTTCGGCGACGGTTCGCGTTCGAGCACGGTTGCGTGGATATTCGGGAAATCGTCAGCCGTCGGCAACAAATAGTCGGCCAGCGTTCCAGTCAGCAGCTGTCCGTCCTGGTCGTAGACAAGATGTTCCAGCAGCGCGCCGCCGAGGCCTTGCACGATGGCGCCGACGGACTGGCCCTTCAGCGTCGCTGGATTGATCATACGGCCGACATCCTTGGTTGACGCAATATCGAGAACCGCGACATGGCCGGTTTTGGGATCGACCGCGACATGGGCCGCAACGCTGCCATAGGCGTAGGTGTATTTCTTGTTGTGAAAGGTGGCGGCAGCTTCGATCGGCGCATCGGCCAGCGCCGCGACCGGTATTTCGCCGCCCGAAGGTGCCCTGGCTATCTGGGAATCGAGGGTTACCTCGGCCGCTGCGCAGCCAAGCGCCGACGCGGCCGCCGCGCGAATTTTCTCTTTGAGTTTCTCAGCGGCCAGGACGATAGCCGATCCGCCCATGACCGTGGCCCGCGAATGAAACGACCCGAACCCCGCCGCCACGTCGCTGGTCGAGCCATGCCGCACGCGGATGCGTTCGAGCGGTACTTCGAGCGCGTCGCCGGCAATCTGCGCCATGATTGTCTCGATGCCCTGGCCGACCGAAGCCGACCCGACATAGACGCAATACGCGCCGTCCGTTTGCAGCACGATGCGCGCATCCTCGCTCGGTCCAGCAGCGCCCCCTTCGATGAAACAGGCAATCGAAACGCCGCGATAGCGGCCATCCACAAGCTTGCCCTGTTGCTTCACTTTTTCGGCCCAGCCGAATTCCTGGAGGCAGCGCTCGAACAGTGCGTGATTATCGCCACTGTCCAGTTCGGTCACGCTCTCATAGGGCGTCATCGTCGCCAGGGGATAAGGCATTTGTCCAATGGAGACGAGGTTGCGCCGGCGCATCTCGACCCGGTCGATCCCAAGATCCTTCGCCGCCAGATCGATCAGCCGCTCGCGGACAAAATCCCCCTCGAATCGTCCAGGGCCACGATAGGTGCCCGTCGGCGTCTTGTTCGTGGTGATCGACGACGTCGTTAACTGTATGTTCTCGATGGCGTAGGGGCCGGACATGAACTGGGCCGCATTGCGTGGCGCAATCGATCCGTTGGTGCGGATATAGGCGCCGATATCGGCCCAGGAATGGCCGCGCAGCGCGAGAATGCGCCCCTCTTTGGTCACCGCGATTTCAACGTCGCATTCGATTTCGCGCGCATGGTTCGCCGCCAACAGATGTTCGCGCCGGTCTTCGATCCATTTGACCGGGCGGTTCAGGTGGCGCGCCGCAAACGGGATGAGGAAATCCTCCGGATAGAACTCGCCGCGCGAACCGAAACCGCCACCGACATCGACTTCCACCATCTCGATCTGCTGTTCGGACAGCTTCATCGCCCCGGCCAATATCGTGCGGTTGGCGAAGGCGACCTTCGCCGCCCCCCATACGGTGAGCTTTTGCGCGGCCTCGTCCCATTCGGCGACGAAACCGCGCGGTTCCAGAAACAGGGCGGCGTGGCGCTGCACCCGAAATGTCTCGCGCCGGGTAT
>PTKA01000304.1 GCA_002937525.1 Alphaproteobacteria bacterium MarineAlpha10_Bin3 | reverse complement strand
CCGCCAAACCCGCTAATCGTCACCGACGCGCCGTCAACAATACCGTCCAGCGCCTGGTCGATGGACTCAATGGTTTTGTCGATCATGCGAAATGGCCAGCGCATTGGCGCAAGAAACCCGGAATGCCAGACTCTCTCATACCCCACAATCCTATCAATCCAGCCATCCGGTATCTATATAGAGCCAGGGGTAGGGGTGCCAGAGGGGTTCAAAAAACCATGCGCAGGGTCAAAATTCTTTCCATGGTGCGGATGGGCGAGGCGGAAAAAGCGCGGATTTGCGCGATTCACCCCGGCATCGAGCTGATCGACGCCGGCGGCTGGTTCGATGGCGAGATTCGCGAAACCTGGCCCGAATACGCCTCCAACCGCTACCTTCCCGCCGCATCCAACGGCAACGGCACGCGGGCCGAACGCGATGCGCTGCTGGCCGAAGCGGAAATTATTCTTGGCGGTTTTCCGCCGCCCTTCGATATCCGTTCGCGCGCGCCCAAAATGAAATGGTTCCACCAGCGCCCGGCCGGGGCGAGCAATCTGTTCAAATGCGACCTGTGGGGCAGCGATGTCGTGGTGTCTACTTCGCGGGGCTATGGCAATATTCTGCCGATCGCCGAATGGGCGCTGAGCGGCATGATGTATTTCGCCAAGGGGTTTCATCAAGCCGAAACCGACCGCAATGCCGGCGCGTTCGATAACGCCGCCTATGCGCCGCTGCTGATCCGGGGCAAGACGGTCTGCGTCATCGGGGCCGGCGGCATCGGCCGCGAGCTTGGCCGTATCTGCGCCGCCCTTGGCATGAAGGTGGTGGGAACGCGGCGCAAGGCGCCGGGTTCCGGCGACGCCTTGCCCGAAGGATTTAGCGAACTGCGCGGGGCCGAAGATTTGCACGAACTGCTGGCCGAAAGCGATTTTGCCGCCGTGTGCTGCCATTGGACGCCGGACACGACCGGCTTGATGAACGCGGCCGCGTTCGCCGCCATGAAACCGGGCGGCGTGCTGGTCAATGTCGCGCGCGGCGAAATCGTCAATGAAGACGATCTGCTGGCCGCGCTCGATAGCGGGCAACTGCGCGGGGCGGCGCTCGATGTCTATGACGGGGAGTTCGAAAAACTGCCCGACGCAAGGCTGTGGCAACGCCCGGACGTGCTGATCACGCCGCATAATTCCGGCGGCACGGACGTTAGCGTCCACCGCGCCTTTGAAATCTTCCGCGAATATCTCGACGATTACCTGCACGGCAAACCGCCGGGCAATATCATCGACTGGGAACGCGGCTATTGACCGGGGGAATTCCATGAGCAACAGCAAGAATATCGTTTTTCTGTATAGCGGCTCGCATGTGCCCGATATCATCGTCGAGTCGGCAAAATCGAAGGTTCCCGACGGGTTTTCGCTGATTTTTTGCGAGAACAAGACCGCCGATGCGGAACGGCGCGCGGCACTGGCCAAGGCCGATTACGTCATGGCCTATGCGGTCGGGTTCGAGGATTTCGATGTGGTTGGACAAGCCCGGCTGTTTCAGTTGTTGAGTGCGGGCTACGACCGGTTCGATCTGGCCGCGTTCGCTGAACTGGGCCTGCCGGTCGCCACCAATGGCGGCGCCAATGCGCCGACCGTGGCCGAACACGCGCTGCTGCTCATCCTGGCGGTTTACAAGAAGCTGGGCATGCATGACCGTACCATGCGCGCCGGCGAATGGGTCGGGATGCGCGAAGCTCTGTCGATGCGCGAGCTGCGCGGCAAACAGGTCGGCATTGTCGGCTTTGGCAAGATCGGCCGCCTGCTGGCGGAAATGGTCGGCGGCTTCCGCACCAAGGTGGTGTATTACGATGTGCAAGCAGCACCAGCCGAGGTCGAGCGCGCGTTGAACGCAAGGCGGGTCGAACTCGACGAGTTGATGGAAACCTCCGACGTCATCAGCCTGCACACGCCCTTGAACGACGCGACGCGCGGCTTGATCGGCGCGCAAACGCTGGCGCGGATGAAATCCACCGCGATCATCATCAATACCGGGCGCGGCCCGGTGGTCGATGAGGCCGCCTTGTATGAAGGGCTGCGCGACGGCGCCATCGCCGGGGCCGGACTGGACGTGTTTGAATCCGAACCCCTGGCGGCCGACAGCCCGCTATTGACGCTCGACAATATCGTCGTTACCCCGCACATCGCCGGCACAACGCTGGATACCTGGACCAGGCGGCTGGATTTCGCCTTCGGCAATTTCCAGCGGGTCGATGGCGGCGCCGGCGCGGAATTCCTTATTCAGGCCTGATCGCGGCTTATTTCAGGTTGCGGTCCCATAGATCGAACAGCGTGTCCCAGGCGGCTTCGGCCTGCACCGGCGCATAAACCGCGCGCTCCGCGAACTGATAGCCGTGCTGGGTTCCGGGGACGATTTCCAGCGTGTTCTTGACGCCGTGCCGGGCGAAAGCGGCCTTCAGATCGACGATCACCTGATCGGGCACATGAGCGTCGACTTCGGCGAAGAAAAAATACAACTCGCCCTGGACCTTATCCAGAATCAGATGGGGCGAATCTTCTTCCTGGGTGACGATGCCGACGCCATACATCGATGCGGCGGCGACGATGCGGGTCGGGAAATGCGCCGCCACGGTCACGATATAACGGCCACTCATGCAATGGCCGACACACCCCACCGGCCCCGGCGACGCCTTGTCCTGGGCGTCGATATAGGCCAGCAGCCCGGCGGTATCGTCGACCACATCGGCGTTGGTCAGATGGTCCATCGCCGCCATGACCACCTTGGACATCCCGTCATTGCGGCGCGCCAGATCGAAGCGGATCGTGCCCAGGCGGTAATACATATCCGGCAGGATGCAGTAATAGCCGCGCTTGGCGATCCGGCGCGCCATATTGCACAACTCTTCGCGAAATCCCGGCGCATCCATGTAGAAAATGATCGCCGGAAAATCGCCCGGCGCGTCCGGAACGGCGGTGAAAGACGGCATCGGACCGTATTTGGTCGGAACATTCACGGTGTTTTCAATCAGCGCCATTATATTCTCCAAGAAAAGGCAGAAGATGTTCGACAAACAGATCCGGGGTTTGCACGGCCATGAAATGACCCGATGCGGTTTCAACGTAACGGGCGTTTTGAATCGCCGCGGCAATCGGTTCGATGACCGCCGGCGGCCGCAGCATGTCATGTTCGGCCGCGATCACCAAGGTGGGACAGGTGATTTTCGCGTAATCCGCCGCCATGTCCATGCCCGCCAGCATCCGGTTGATGGCGGCGAAACCATCGGGGGCGTTGGCCAGCCAGCGCAGGCGGTAGGTCTCGAAGCGGGCCGCGTCGCCGCGCAGGATTTCGGGGTAGGAGCGCGCCAGGCTGGTTTCGCAGACGCCGCGCATACCGTCGCGTTCGACCGCATCGGCGCGCGCCAGCGTGCCCGGCCTGGACGCATCGCTGCTGCCGACCGCCGGGCTGGAAACCACCAGCCGGGCTATTTTTTGCGGATAGCGGGCGGCGAACCCAAGT
>PTKA01000303.1 GCA_002937525.1 Alphaproteobacteria bacterium MarineAlpha10_Bin3 | reverse complement strand
CGAAGCCAAACCGGCCTCCGAAGCCAAACCGAAAGCCGAAGCCAAACCGGAACCCAAGCCGGCCGTGGAACCCGAAGCCAAGCCGGCGGAAGCCGCGAAGAGCAGCTAACCTGTTCAGCCGCGCACGGGTGATAATTTTTGAATTGAGGTTAAACGATGGCACAAATTACGGCTGCGCTCGTCAAGGAGCTACGCGCCAAGACCGGCGCCGGCATGATGGACTGCAAGAAGGCATTGACGCAAACCGGGGGCGATATGGATAGCGCCGTCGACTGGCTGCGCCAGCAGGGCATGTCGAACGCGGCCAAGAAGTCGGGGCGCATCGCCGCCGAAGGGCTGGTCGGCGTCATTGTCGACGGCGCCGCCGGGGCGCTGGTCGAGATCAATGCGGAGACCGATTTCGTCGCCCGGAACGACAGCTTCCAGGGCTTCGTGCGCGATGCCGCCAAGATTTCACTTTCCGCCAATGGCGATTTGGATGCGCTTGGCGCCGCCCCGTATCCGGGCGGGACTCGAACCGTCGCCGAGGAACTCACCCATCAGATCGCAACGATTGGCGAGAATATGGCGCTGCGGCGCTGCGCGGCGCTGCGCGTCGATCAAGGTGCGGTGGTCTCCTATGTCCACAATGCGTTGACCGACGGGCTTGGCAAGATCGGCGTGATTGTCGCGCTGGAATCCACAGGCGACGAAGCGGCGTTGCGCAATCTGGGCAAGCAGCTGGCCATGCATATCGCCGCGGCCGAGCCCGAATGCGTGGCGATTGCCGATATCGACCCGGCCAATCTCGATCGCGAGCGCAAATTTCTGATCGAACAGGCGCGCGCCAGCGGCCGTCCCGAGAACATCATCGAGAAGATGGTCGAGGGCCGCCTGCGGAAATATTACAAAGGCGTTGCTTTGCTGGAGCAGGTATTCGTCGTCGATAACGAAACCAGGGTTTCCGATGTCGTGGAAAACGCGGCCAAGGATGTCGGCGCGCCGGTTCGCGTGCAGGCGTTTGTACGCTATGTTCTGGGCGAGGGAATCGAAAAGAAGCAGGAGAATCTGGCCGACGAGGTCGCAGCCACGCTCGCGGGCTGAGTGATCCTGCGGCCAGCGCAGCGCAAAGGACGCCATGCCCAACCAACCCAAGCCAATATATCGCCGGGTGTTGTTGAAACTTTCCGGCGAAGCCCTGATGGGCGCGCAGGATTATGGCCTCGACCCGGCGGTCGTCGAGCGCATCGCCGCCGAGATCAAGGCGGTGCGGGATCTGGGCATACAGGTTTGCGTGGTCATCGGCGGCGGCAATATTTTTCGCGGTATATCGGGTGCGGCCGAAGGCATGGACCGGACCAGCGCCGATTATATGGGCATGCTGGCCACGGTCATTAACTCGCTGGCGATGCAGAACGCGCTGGAGCGCATCGGCGCGCAAACCCGGGTGCAGTCGGCTATTCCGATGCAATCGGTGTCCGAACCCTATATCCGGCGCCGCGCCATCCGGCATATGGAAAAAGGCCGGGTCGTCATCTTCGCGGCCGGCACCGGCAATCCGTTTTTCACCACCGACACGGCGGCGGCATTGCGCGCGTCGGAAATGGACTGCGAAGTTCTCCTGAAGGGGACCAAGGTCGATGGCGTCTATAGCGCCGATCCCCAGACCAACCCGGATGCGGAACGCTATGAGCGCCTGAATTATCTTGAAGTGCTGTCGCGCGATCTTCGGGTCATGGATGCGGCGGCGATTTCGCTGGCGCGTGAAAACGATATTCCGATCATTGTCTTTTCGATACACAAGGCTGGCGCCTTCGTGGATGTGATGAGCGGCGGCGGCCTTTTCACTGTCATTTCGGCCGGTGGACAGCGTTAGCGAATATTGTCCGCCGCGTTTCCCATTAATCCTGATTTTCTCTAAAATGAAGCCATACGGGCAAGGGAGGATGAACAATGGCGGACGATATCGATCTCCCGGATATAGAACGCCGCATGGACGGCGCCTTGGGTGCGTTGTTGCGCGAATTTTCCGGCCTTCGGACCGGGCGCGCCTCCACCGCTTTGCTGGAACCGCTGATGGTCCATGCCTACGATACGCAGATGCCAATCAATCAGGTCGGCAATATCAGCGTTCCGGAACCGCGAATGTTGACGGTGCAGGTCTGGGATCAGGGCCTGGTCAAAGCCGTGGAAAGGGCGATCATGGAATCCAATCTTGGACTGAATCCGCAAACCGAGGGCAGTCTGATCCGGATCCCGATTCCCGACCTCAGCGAGGAGCGGCGCATTGAATTGTCCAAAGTCGCCGGGCGCTATACCGAACAGGCGCGGGTCGCGGTGCGCAATGTCAGGCGCGATGGGATGGACCGCTTGAAACGAATGGAAAAAGCGGGCGATATTTCGCAGGACGACCATCACTTATATGGCGACGAAATACAGACCTTGACCGACGATCACATCAAAAAAATCGATGAGTCGCTGCTGTCCAAGGAACAGGAAATCATGCAGGTCTAATCCAGTGCGCGTCGTGCTTAAGGAAACATCGCAGCCCGTGGGGCCGGATCATGTCGCCATCATCATGGATGGGAATGGCCGCTGGGCGGCGTCGCGCGGCATGCCGCGGGTAATGGGCCATAAAAACGGCGCGCAAGCGGTGCGCCGGACCGTCAAGGCGGCGGTCAAGCTGGGCGTATCCTACCTGACATTGTTCGGGTTTTCGGCCGAAAACTGGAACCGGCCGAAGCGGGAGATCGGCGACCTCATGGGGTTGTTGCGGTTCTATCTGAAATCCGAAATTGCCGAGCTCCACCGCAAAAGGGTCCGCTTGCGGGTCATCGGCGACCGGGATCGTTTCGATCCCTCGCTGGTCGAGCTGATCGAAAGCAGCGAGGCGATGACGGCCGGCAACGATCGTCTGAATCTGGTTTTGGCGTTGAGTTACGGCGGCCGCCAGGAACTTGTCGCGGCGGCCCGCAAGATGGCCCGCGAGGCGGCGGCCGGGCGGCTGAACCCGGACGATATCGACGAAGATGTCATGGCCGGGTATCTGCTGACCGCCGGTATCCCCAATCCAGATCTGCTGATTCGCACCAGTGGGGAGTTGCGGATCAGTAATTTCCTTCTGTGGCAGCTTGCTTATACCGAACTGGTCTTTATCGATACCTATTGGCCCGATTTTTCGGAAGCGGAATTCGAGGCCGCAATTCATGAATTCAACAGCCGCGAGCGGCGCTACCTTGGAATGCTGGAAGCGCTGGCGGCCTCGGAGGACGACATCGTAAGCGAACATGCCCGCTGGGCCATCGAGAAGATCCGCGCCGCCGCCAGCGCCCCCATTCCTGAAGTGCAATCTCCCTGAAGTACGATCTCCCCGGCACGAGCCGGGTACGTTCCCTTCCGGCGCTTCGCGGCGCCATCGGGAAGCGCCGGCGAAACCCGCGGCGTTCCGCTCTCCTATTCCTCAATGACGCAGAACACCGGCTGCTCGAGATACAAGGCATCAGCGCCGCGCGTGAGCA
>PTKA01000302.1 GCA_002937525.1 Alphaproteobacteria bacterium MarineAlpha10_Bin3 | reverse complement strand
GATGGCACCGCGTGTTTCGGGTGTCGATGGCGCCGCAATCAGCAAGAAATCCGCGCCCGGCAGCAATGCCGGCAGAGCCGACATCGGGTGCATTTCATCGGCAAGTTCATGGGCGGCACCGCTGCGCCGAACCCCGATGACCCGCATGCCGAAGCGCCGCGCCGCTTCCGCCGCCGCCCGGCCGATCTGGCCGAAGCCGAAAATCAGCGCGGTCTTGCCGGCAATTTCGGAACTGAAAACCGGGTTCCATTGCGCGTTGCGCTGACTGGTCAGCACCGTGGGCAGCTTGTTGTTCAGGGCCAGAAACGACATCGCCGCATATTCCACCGCGCGGGGATAATGCGTCCCGCTATTGTTGGTGAACGCAACACCGTCGGGCAACCAGTCGAACGGCATGAACCCTTCGACCCCGGCCGATGGCACGAATATCCATTTCAGGTTCGGCGCCACTTCGGCCAGGTTATCTTGCGGGAAACCAAGCGACGCAAACAGAATATCGGCGGTCTTTATCGATGCCGCGAAGTCCTTGCCATCCCAGCCCGAGGTCACATCGAGCAGCGCCGCGGCTTCGCGATGGCGGGCGGCGGCGTCATAGACTTCCTGCGTGAGGTGCATATGCGGCGGTTTGGCGGACAGCTTTTCGATATGAAGCCGTAGTTTTCTGGTCATATTCCGTGTCTTTTGTGGGCGTTGTGTATAATTGCCACAACAAGGGAATCGAAATCCATGCACGGTGCTGTCGCGAAACTTGAAACCGAAGTCCTGGTTATCGGCGCCGGCGGTGCTGGAATGTACGCAGCCATCGCGGCTGCGCGCAATGGCGCGCGGGTTCTGCTGCTCGACAAGAGCCTGATCGGCCGGGGCGGCGCCACGGTCATGGCGCAGATGACGGTGGCGGTGGCGCTGGGCGACCAGGAACCCGATCACTGGACCGACCATCTGGCCGACACCCTCAATGCCGGGCGCGGTATATGCGACGAGATGCTGGCGACCCTGGTATGCCGCGACGGCCCGGCCCGCATCCGCGAGATGGAAGAATGGAAAGTCGGCTGGACCAGGGAAGGCGGCCATCTGAAACAGGTTACAGCACCCGGCCACAACGTGCCGCGCTGCGTCTTCGTCGATTTTCTCAACACCGGCCCGGCGGTCGCCAAAACCTTGCGCGGGCAAATCGCCCGAAATGACGCCATCGTTCGGATCAGCGGCCTGTCGGTAACCGCGCTGGTCACCAGTAAAGAGCGCGTCACCGGCGCGGTCGCGCTCGATGTGGAAAACGGCGGTCCGGTGGCGATATCGGCGCGGGCCGTGGTGCTGGCCACCGGCGGGCTGACCCGGCTGTACCGCCGCAACAGCGCATCGTGCAACATGGGCGGCGACGCCTACGCGCTGGCGCTGACCGCCGGGGCCGAGTTGATCGATATGGAATTCGTCCAGTTCTTTCCGATCGGCCATCTCGCACCCCGGCTGGTCGGCATGGACCCGATCATGTGGGACCCGTTCCGCTACAAACTCGGCGGCCGGCTGTTGAACGGCAATTTCGAGGAATTTATCGACCGTTATGGCGGCAGCGACGGCGGCGTCTACACCGCGCCGCGCGACCTCACCGCATACGCCATCGTCAAGGAAGCCGCAGCCGGGCGGGCGTCGCCACATGGCGGCGCCTATCTGAGCTTCGAGCATGTCGGCGAAGCGGCGCTGCGCGCGGCCTTCGGCCCGGTGATCGACCGGCTGGCGGATAACGGCATCGACCTCACCCGGCGCCCGATCGAAGTGGCGCCGATCGCGCATTACCACATGGGCGGCGTCCGGGTGGACAAGACGATGCAAACCTGCGTCGCCGCGCTCTACGCCGCCGGCGAAGCGGTCGGCGGGGCCAGTGGCGCCAACCGGCTGTCCGGCAACGCCATCACCGAAGCGCTGGTGTTCGGCGAACGCGCCGGCCGGTTCGCCGCACAGGCGGCCAAGGCATCGGCTTGTACCTACGCGGACCGCGATGCCACCGCCGCCATCGACGAAATCCGACGCCTCGCCGAACCTTGCGATGACGGTGTGTCGTTCGGTCCGCTGTTCGCTGAATTGCAGGACCTGATGTGGACGCAGGTCGGTCTGCTGCGCAACGGCGACGCACTGAACCGCGCGCTGACGCGCATTGCCGAAATGCGCACGCGGGACCTGCCCCGATTGCGGCCGTCCGACGAAGGCGGTTTCGCGCTGGGGGTGCAAGAATGGTTCGATCTGCGCGCGGCCCTCGTCGCCGCGCAAGCCATTACGCTCTGCGCCCTGTCGCGGACCGAAAGCCGGGGCGCGCATCAACGCGAAGACTGGCCCGACACCGATCCAGCCCAGGCTTACAATCAGCGCCTGCGCCTGCATGACGGCGAACTCGTTGTCGATACCATGCCGGTCCGCGCGATGGCGAACGCATGAAGCGCGTCCCCATCACCGTACAGCGCGGCGGCCCGGACGATACGCCGCGCCTGGAAACCCATCACGCACCCTACCTCGAGGGCATGTCGGTGCTGGACGCCCTGATCTGGATCCGGGCGCAAGCCGATCCCACGCTGGCTTTTCGCCACAGCTGCATCAACGCCAATGCCTGCAAGGAATGTTTGCTTCGGGTGGATGGCAAAACCGCCTATGCCTGCACCGCTAGGCTGAGCGAAGCCGGCGTCACGGTGCAGCCGCTCGCCAACAAGACGCTGATCCGCGATCTGGTCACCGACACCGTGCCGCCGAAGGAAAAAATTATCGCCGCGCTGCAGCGTTAATAGATACAATCCAGCGCTTGGGTCGAACGATGGAGAATAGACGATGCTCACTGTCACACCGACGGGTGCCGCGCTTGGCGCCGATATCGAGGGCATCGATTTGCGCCGCATCGACGATGCGACATTCGCCAAAATCCTCGACGCGTGGCACGACCATCTGGTGATCCGCTTTCGCGGCCAGCAACTCGACGACGACGCCCTGGCCGAATTCAGCCGCCGTTTCGGCGTGCTCGACATGGCCCCGACCGGGCGCGGCGGCACGCCTTTCAATCAAAGCCGGCCGGAGATTACCGTACTGTCGAATATCGTCGTCGATGGTGCGTTCAAGGGCGCGCTGGGCAATTCGGAACTCGTCTGGCACCAGGACATGAGCTACAATGACGAACCGCCCAAAGCGAGCCTGCTATACGCGCTGGAAGTCCCCGGCGAAGGCGGTGACACCCTGTTCTACAATCTCTACAAGGCCTATGAAACGCTGCCGGCCGACCTGAAGACGCGCATTCAGGGCGTTAGCTGCAAACACGACGCGACACGAAGTTCGTCGGGTGAACTGCGCCATGGTTACGCCGAAACCTACAGCGACGCGGCGCGGCCCGGCGCTATCCACCCCTTCGTGATCCGCCACCCAGCCAGCGGAAAACCAGCCCTTTACCTTGGCCGCCGTCCGCACGCCAGCGTCATCGGGCTCGACAGGGACGACAGCGAGGCATTGCTGGATGCGCTATGGGATCACGTC
>PTKA01000301.1 GCA_002937525.1 Alphaproteobacteria bacterium MarineAlpha10_Bin3 | reverse complement strand
GCATCATAGGCTCGGGAGAGTGACCAACCGGAATTACGCTATGTATTATACCAAGCGCCATCGATAAAAGCAGGAACCGCGATGAACCACGCCGCGCCCGACGAGGCCGCCCAGCGGGTTTTGCTGCACGATATCGGCGGCGACGGCGATATCTGGGTGTTCGGCTATGGGTCGCTGATGTGGCAGCCTGGATTCGACTATCTTGAACGCCAGCCAGCACTATTATACGGGTATCACCGCTCGTTCTGCGTCTATTCCGAATATTACCGGGGCACCCAGGAACGCCCCGGGCTGGTGCTGGGGCTCGACCGTGGCGGCTGCTGCCGCGGCATCGCTTTCAGGCTGGCGCGCGGCGCGGCGCATGACATCCTCGATTATCTGTGGGACCGGGAAATGGTGACCGCGGTCTACGCACCGAAGGTCATAAGCCTGCATCTGGCCGGCCGGCGGGTCATGGGCCGCACCTTCGTCGCCTATCGCCGCCATTACCAGTATGCCGGCCGCCTGCCCGACGCAAAAATCGTCGCCATGATCCGCCAGGGCGTCGGCAAGACCGGCACCAACATCGCCTATCTGGAAGCGACCGCCGCCCATCTCGACACGCTCGGCATCGCCGACGACCCCCTGCACCGCCTGCTGGACTGGGTTCGGGCTGCGGGGTAGGGCGGCGTAGATGTTCCGCGCTGTCTTGAGAATAACAAACTAATATAATAATTTATTCCTTGACTTATGCGTGTATTCAGCCTACGGTCTCCCTGATTATCAGTTTGCAGATAGATCGAGTCATTTGGACTCATGCAATTTTGAAAACAAACGGTTACGCTGGGCAATGTTAATGGATGTATAGGGATGCTAAGGAATAAAACGAATCGTTGGTAGACGTGTATCGGATTTGTTTTTTCTTGCATGAAGAGAATTATTAGCGGCGCTGGACCCCGCAAACCGGGCCGGCGCTACCCGCAGCGCGAATAATCGCAGGCCGTGCAGCTATCGCAGCCTTCCTGGTGAAGGAGCGACAGGCCGCCGCATTTCGGGCATTGCCGCGGGCCGGTCCCGCTTGGCGCCGCCACGGGGGCGGCGAGGAAACCGATGGCGGTCATGTGGCGTTCGATGACGCCGCCGATCGCGGCCAGCAACGAGGGGATGTATTGGCCGTCGACCCATTGTCCGCCGCGCGGGTCGAACACCGCCTTCAGTTCCTCGACGACGAAGGAAACATCGCCGCCGCGCCGGAACACAGCGCTGATCATCCGGGTCAGCGCCACCGTCCAGGCGTAATGTTCCATGTTCTTGGAATTGATGAACACCTCGAACGGCAGCCGCCGGCCGGCGCGTTCGATATCGTTGAGGGTGATATAGATCGCATGGTCGCTTTCCGGCCAGCGCAGCTTGTAGGTCCGGCCCGGCAGTGCTTCCGGCCGGTCGAGCGGCGGGGTCATATAGACGATGTCGGATCCGCTGGCCGGCGCATCGTCGGGCCGCAGCACGGCGCCGGTCACGTCGTTGGGGCGGTAGGTCGTACAGCCCTTGCAGCCGGTCTCATAGGCGTGCAGATAGAGTGCGGAAAAACTCTCGAACGGTGTATCGGCGGGGACGTTGATGGTCTTGGAGATCGAACTGTCGATGTATTTCTGCGCCGCCGCCTGCATGACGATATGGTTGCCGGGTTGCAGGTTTTGGGCATCGACGAAGGCGTCGGGAAGGGCCGCGGTCTCGCCGAACATCCGCCGATACAGCGCCGTTGCGTAATCGACGGCCTTTATGTCGCGAAGCGCGCCGTCGGGCATGGTCACGCGGCGGATATGGCTGTGGCTGAACACCGGCTCGATCCCCGAGGACACGTTGCCGGCCAGCAGCGATATCGTGCCGGTCGGCGCGATCGAGGTGACCAGGGCGTTGCGGATGCCGTGTTCGGCGATGGCGCCGAGCAGGGCCGCGTCCAGCGTGCGGACCGTCTCGCCGGCAAGATAGGGTTGCGCGTCGAACAGGGGAAAGGCGCCCTTTTCCTTGGCCAGGGAAATCGATGCGCGGTAGGCGAGCTGCCGGATCGCCGCCAGCCATTGTTCGGTCAGGCGCACCGCGTCGGCGCTGCCATAGCGCGCGCCGCACAGGATCAGCGCGTCGCCAAGCCCGGTCACGCCAAGCCCGATGCGGCGCTTGGCGCGCGCTTCGTGGCGTTGCCGGTCGAGCGGAAAGCCCGATATGTCGATGACATTGTCCAGCATCCGCACCGCGACCGGCACGACCCGCGCCAGCGCCGCCATGTCGAGCCGCGCGGCCGGGCTGAACGGCGCCTCGATCATGCGGGCCAGGTTGATCGAGCCGAGGTCGCAGGCGCCATACGGCGGCAAGGGCTGTTCGCCGCACGGGTTGGTGGCGGCGATGTCCTCGCAGTAATGCAGATTGTTGCGCTGGTTGATCCGGTCGATGAAGACCACGCCCGGTTCGGCATAGGCGTAGGTGGCGCGCATGATCGCGTCCCACAGCTTGCGCGCCGGCAGCGTCTTGTGGACCGTGCCGTCGAAACGCAACTGCCAGTCCGCGTCTTCGCGCACGGCGTGCATGAAGCCGTCGGTGACCAGCACGGAAAGATTGAACATGCGCAGCTTTTCCGGCTGCCGCTTGGCCGCGATAAAAGCCTCGATGTCGGGATGATCGCAGCGCATTGTCGCCATCATCGCGCCGCGCCGGGTGCCGGCGCTGACGATGGTGCGGCACATCGCGTCCCAGACATCCATGAAACTGAGCGGTCCGGCGGCGTCCGCACCGACGCCGCGCACCGGCGCGCCGGCGGGCCGCAGGGTGGAAAAATCGTACCCGATGCCGCCGCCCTGCTGCATCGTCAAGGCGGCTTGCTGCAATTGTTCGAAGATGCCCGAAATATCGTCGGGGATCGTCCCCATGACAAAGCAATTGAACAGAGTAACGTTTCGCATTGTGCCGGCGCCGGCCAGTATTCGTCCGGCCGGAATGAAATGAAAACCGGCCATCGCCGTGTAAAACCGGCTGGCCCAGTATTCCGGTTTCTTTTCCTGCTCTGCCAGCGCGTTGGCGACCCGGTGTAACGTGTCTTCGATTGTTTTGTCCACAGGGCTGCCGTCTGCCGCCTTGAGGCGGTACTTCATGTCCCAGATTTGCTGGGAAATGGCGGCGAGTGTGATCACGGCCGCTGCTCCTCCGCGTGGCAATGCCGGTGCCGATTCGAACGTCTACAAATTAAATACCGATATTTCAATATCTTAGTGATGTTCGACCCTAAAACAGCAAATTTTTCCCGTCAACCGCGATATTTGCCGCCGCACCGGGGTCGGTTCTGGTGGCGCATGCGATAACGAATTGTTTCCAATAAACAATTTTCCGGGGCGCCCCGTCTAGAGCATGTTCCGATCAGTTTAGACGTATCCGGCGTTTCTGAAGGAGCTATAGCTGAATCTTGGTGATGGGGGAATTGGGTGGCGTATCCTGGCGTTGTCGAAGACGCCGATTTTCCGAAGAAAGGATACGCCATGAAAGAA
>PTKA01000300.1 GCA_002937525.1 Alphaproteobacteria bacterium MarineAlpha10_Bin3 | reverse complement strand
ACAGGCTGGCTGCTGTCCGCGCCGTGGTTCCAGTAACAAAATGTTCGACAAGGGGGCCTTGTTTAAACCTGCTTAGACGACTCTTCCGCATGCTTCCCATGATAACGCCTTTTTGGCATTATCTGGGTCAGCCCCAAAAAGAATTCAAACTGATGCACTACCGTGTATTGACAAGCCATGCCCACCTGCCTATTTTCCGCGCGCATCCCAAGAAGCGCACCAATATTACCGACGGATTGAGGCCATGAAAGTCGTTCACTCGTTGAAATCGATGAAGAACCGGCACAAGGATTGCCGCATCGTCCGCCGCCGGGGCCGGGTCTATGTCATCAACAAGACCAATCCGCGCTTCAAGGCGCGCCAGGGCTGAGCGGAACTTTTCGCGCCGCAATGCAAAACCGCGCTTCGGCGCGGTTTTTTGTTGCGCTATACTCGCGCCATGGAAATGCCCAAACCAGACCAGTCGGTCATTGCGCGACGCCGGGATATCGCCGCCGCGTTAAGCCGGATCGTGCCGGGCGAAGGCGTGATCGTCGATAAGGACGCCTTGCGCCCGTATGAATCGGACGGGCTGACCGCGTACCGCACCTTGCCGCTGATCGTTGTGCTGCCGGAATCCACCGAACAGGTCAGCGCGGTGCTGCGCTATTGTCACGAAAACGCGGTCAAGGTGGTGCCGCGCGGGGCGGGAACGTCACTGTCGGGCGGCGCGCTGCCGCTGGCCGACGGGATCATCCTGGGGCTCGGCAAGTTCAAGCGGATTCTCGACATCGACTACCCCAACCGCTGCGCCGTGGTCCAGCCCGGCGTCACCAACCTTGGCATCAGCGACGCGGTGCGCGAATCCGGGTTCTATTACGCGCCCGACCCGTCGAGCCAGATCGCCTGCACCATCGGCGGCAATATTGCGGAAAATTCCGGCGGCGTGCATAGCCTGAAATACGGTCTGACGACGAACAATGTCCTGGGACTGGAAATCGTGCTGATCGACGGCTCAATCGTGCGTATCGGCGGCAAGCATCTGGATTCCGGCGGCTATGACATGCTGGGATTGATGACCGGCTCGGAAGGCTTGCTGGGCGTCATCACCGAGGTCACGGTGCGCCTGCTGCGCGCGCCGGAAACGGCGAGCGCGCTGCTGATCGGTTTCCCGTCCAACGAGGCGGCGGGCGAATGCGTCGCCGGGGTCATCGCGGCCGGCATCATTCCCGGCGGCATGGAAATGATGGACCGGCCGGCCATCGCCGCCGCCGAAGCCTTCGTTAAAGCCGGTTATCCGCTCGATGTCGAGGCTTTGCTGATCGTCGAGTTGGACGGGCCGCAAAGCGAGGTTGAATATTTGATCGGCGAGGTCGAACGGATCGCCCGCGATAAGGGGGCAATGTCGCTGCGGATTTCGCAAAACGAGGCCGAGAGGCAAAATTTCTGGGCCGGGCGCAAGGCGGCGTTTCCCGCCATCGGCCGGATCTCGCCGGATTATTACTGCATGGACGGCACCATTCCGCGCCACCAATTACCGGTCGTGCTGCGCGCAATGGCCGAACTATCGGACCAATACGGGCTTCGGGTCGCCAATGTCTTCCATGCCGGGGACGGCAATCTACATCCCCTCATCCTGTATGACGCCAATGCGCCGGGCGAATTGGAAAAGGCCGAAGCATTCGGTTCCGATATCCTCAAGCTCTGTGTCAAGGTTGGCGGGGTCCTGACCGGGGAACATGGCGTCGGCGTCGAAAAACGCGATCTGATGGGCGTGATGTTCACCAAGGACGATCTTGACCAGCAGCAGCGGGTGAAATGCGTCTTCGACCCGAATTCGCTGCTCAATCCGGGCAAGGTGTTTCCGGAACTGCACCGCTGCGCCGAATTGGGCCGGGTGCATATCCACCGGGGCCAGACGCGCTTTCCCGACATTCCGCGGTTCTGATGACAACGACCCTGAAGCCGGAAAACGCCGGTCAGGTGCGGGACGCCATCGCCTGGGCGGTGGCGCAGGAAACCCCGCTGGAGGTGCTGGGCGGCGGCTCGAAACGCGCCATCGGGCGGCCCGGCAACGCTGGCCATACGCTGGATTTATCGGCGTTGCGCGGGATCACGCTGTATGAGGCCGAGGAACTGGTTCTATCGGCCGGACCGGGCACGCCGATCGCGGAGATCGACGCGGCGCTCGGCGAATTCAACCAGGAACTCGCCTTCGAACCGCCGGATTACGGCCCGCTGCTGGGCCAAGCCGCCGGCGCGGGCACGCTTGGCGGGGTCATCGCGGCCAATCTGGCCGGCCCGCGCCGCATCAAGGCCGGGGCGGCGCGCGATCATTTCCTTGGCTTCGCTGCGGTCAGCGGCCGGGGCGAAGCCTTCAAATCCGGCGGCCGGGTGGTCAAGAACGTCACCGGCTACGATCTTTGCAAGGTGCTGGCCGGGTCCTGGGGCACGCTTGGCGCGATGACCCAGGTGACGGTCAAGGTGTTGCCGGCGGCGCCCAAGCTGCGCACGGTGCTGATATTGGGCTGCGACGGCCACCAAGCGACGGCGGCGATGACCGGCGCCTTGCAAAGCCCCTATGAGGTATCGGGTGCGGCTTTCCTGCCGGCGGCGTCCGCGGCGCGCTCCGGCGTGGATTACGTCTGCCGGGCGGCGGCTTCGGTCATCGCGATCCGCATCGAAGGGCCGGACCAGTCGGTCGAATACCGTTGTGCGGCATTGCGCGCGGCACTGGCCGAATTCGGCCCAACCGAGGAACTGCACGGCCATAACTCCGCCGCGTTCTGGCGCGAGGTGCGCGACGTGCTGCCGTTTGCCGGCGACACACGCATCGTGTGGAAAATATCGGTGCCGCCCAGCGACGGCGCACGGGTCGCCGATTCGCTCGACGGCGATGCGTTTCTGGACTGGGGCGGCGGGCTGATCTGGCTGGCCGTGGACGCCGCCGACGGCGCGCACCAGGCGGTGCGCGCGGCGATCGCCGGCTGTGGCGGCCACGCGACATTGATCCGCGCCCCGGCCGAATTGCGCGCCGCGATTGCCGTCTTTCAACCCGAAGAACCCGGTTTGGCCCGGCTCAGCGCCGGCCTAAAGGCCAGTTTCGATCCACGCGGCGTGCTTAATCCCGGCCGCATCTACGCGGGCGTTTAGCCAATGCGAACCGACTTCACCCTGGCGCAGCTCGCCGATCCGGATATCGCTGAGGCCAATTCGATCCTGCGCGCCTGCGTGCATTGCGGCTTCTGCACCGCGACCTGCCCGACCTATGTGTTGCTTGGCGACGAACTCGACAGCCCGCGCGGGCGGATCTATCTGATCAAGGAAATGCTGGAAAGCGGCAAGGACGCCTCGGCCCGCGTCGTGCGCCATATCGACCGCTGTTTGAGCTGCCTGGCCTGCATGACGACCTGCCCGTCGGGCGTCCACTACATGCATCTGGTCGATCTTGGCCGGGCCCATATCGAAAAAACCTTCAAGCGGCCGCTCGGCGACCGGATGCTGCGCGGCTTGCTGGGATGGGTGCTGCCGCGCCCG
>PTKA01000030.1 GCA_002937525.1 Alphaproteobacteria bacterium MarineAlpha10_Bin3 | reverse complement strand
TTCCGGGCGGCGCCGTACGGCTGCGCCAGACCGCCGACGGCATCGCCTGCACAGTGGTCAATGGCCAGATCGTGCTGCGCCACGGCGAACCCACCGGTGCGCTGCCGGGCCGGCTGCTGCGGGGTCCGCTGGCCGCCTGACCGACCGAATTCAAGGAAAGAAACTTATGCCGGGACCGTTTGACGGTTTGCGAATCGTCGATGTCACCACCGTGTTCGTCGGGCCATACGCCAGCCAGTTGCTGGGCGACATGGGCGCCGACGTCATCAAGATCGAAGCGCCGGACGGCGATCTGACGCGCAGTGCCGGACCGCGCGCCAATCCCGGCATGCCGGCCAACTTCATGCAGCTCAACCGCAACAAGCGGGCCATCGCCCTCGACCTCAAGACCGATGGCGGCGCGCGGGCTTTGCGAAAATTGATCCGCAAGGCGGATGTTTTCGTCCACAATATGCGGCCCGATGGTATCGGGATCGAACACCACGATATCGGCGCACATTCCTTCGCGCAGCAGACCGCGGTCGTGGAACCCCCAACTGGCCGCCGTGTCATGGGTGATAAGCCGCACCGCCTGTTCCAGGGTAAAGGCCTTTTCGTGGCGCACCCAGTGGCTCAACAGATGGGTTTGCAGCGAGCTGTCCATGATTTGCGAGACATGCGCGCCGCTGTCCGAAAAGGTCACCACGGAATCGGGGTGGCGCATCAGTTCCAGCGCGTCGTCCTGGTTTTCATTGGCCAGCGGCTGGCGGAAGAACAGCTTCAGATCATGTTCCAGCGCCAGATCGATCATCGCTTCGGCCGGGGCGACGCCGCGTTCGCGCGCGATGTCGGCGACGCTGGCGTGCGGCCGTTCGATTTTATCCATGACATAGAAGATATCCCATTTGGGCGGCGGCGCTTCGGCCCCCACGACCGCGCCGCCATCATGCGGGCGCATGGCGATTTCGACCAGCTTGCGTTTGGTTTCGGGGTCCAGCAAGGCGGCTTTTTGCGCCTCCAGCGGCAGCTTGCGGATATCGCGCCAGAGTTCCCGATTGTCGAACGGCGTCGTCGTCTCGAAGGACAGCAAGACGTTGATCTCTCGGCTATGGACCTGGGTGAACAGGCGCGCACCCTGCGCATTGGCCTGCGCGACAATATCGTAGAAGGCGCGCCAGTCGCCTGGATGCGAGCGGCGGCTCAAGCTGCCGAAGGTGATCGGCCGGCCGGTGGCGATGGAAAGATCCTTGAGGTCGATATAGTTCTGTTTGATGCGTTCGATCTCGCCGCGTTCCATGGCGAGCTGGAAGATCCCCGCCCCAACCTCGCCCATCGCGCCGACAAGGGCACGGATTTCATCGAAACCGGCGATCCGGCTGGCGACCGGCCGGTCGTCGGAGGTCCGGTGGCTGGGGCTGCGCGAGGTCGAAAAGCCGATTGCGCCGGCTTGCACCGCTTCCTTCACATGATCCGTCATGGCGCGAAGGTCGTCGTCGCTGGCCGCTTCTTGGAACGCGCGCTCGCCCATCACATAGGTGCGCAACGCCGAATGGCCGATATAGCCGGCGTAATTGATGCCCTTGGGCAGGGCGTCGATAACGTCCATATATTCGGGATAGCTTTCCCAGTTCCAGTCGATCCCGGCCAGCATGGCGTCGCGCGAGATATCCTCGGCGCGTTCCAGATTGCGGAACACCAGATCGGCTTCGGCCTCGCGGCAGGGCGCCAAGGTGAAGCCGCAATTACCCATCACCACGCTGGTGACCCCGTGATAGCACGAACAGGTGCCAAGCGAATCCCAGAAAATCTGCGCATCCATATGGGTGTGGCCATCGACGAAACCGGGTGTGACGACATGCCCCTCGGCGTCTATTTTCCGGTCGGCGGGCGCGTTGATTTTCCCGATCTCGGTGATCTTGCCATCCTTGACGCCGATATCGGCCCGGTAGCGGGCCGCGCCCGAACCGTCGATGACCATGCCGTTTTCGATGACAAGATCGTACGCCATGAGAATCTCCCTCCTATTATCGTCCGGCGAGCCGCCGCAGCACATCGTCGGCTTCGGCGACGATGTCGGCCACGATCTGGCCGGCGGGCAGCACCGCCTCGATCATGCCCGCCCCCTGGCCCGCCGGCAAGACCCCGTCTTCCACGTCGCCTTCGATGCGGCCGGCATGGCTGGCCGGGTTGCCGACCTCGATCATCTGCAAGGGATAGGGTTTGATTTCGGCTTCCCGGCCCTCCCAGGACGCAGTAAAGCGATTGGCGATCATCCGGTTGGGCTTGCCGGAATGACCGCGTGAGATCACCGTGCCGTCCTCGTCGATCTGGGTGATTTTGTTCTTGTAATTGATGTGCCCGCGGGCTTCCTCGCTGGCGATGAAGCGGGTGCCCATCCAGACTCCGGCGGCACCGAACGCGAGCGCCGCCACCAGGCCCCGGCCATCGACCAGACCGCCGGCTGCGACCACCGGTACATCGACGCAATCGACGACCCGCGGCACCAGCGCCACCGTGGCGACACGGCCGACATGGCCGCCGCCGGCATGGCCCGATGCGATCACCACATCGACGCCGTCGGCCACCACGCGGCGCGCCTGGCGCGCGGTCCCGACCAGGCTCATCACGATCATCCCCGCCGCATGGGCGTCGGGCACCACGGCGGCGGGACTGCCCAGCCCCGAAACCAGCACCGGCACGGCTTCATCGAAGGTCACCTCGATGGCTTCGTTCACCGCCCTGGTATAGCCGGCGGTCTTGCCGTCGCCGCCGGCGACCCGCGCGAACAGGATATCGACGCCGAACGGCTTGTCGCACTCGCCCTTGACAATGTGGATCTGTTCGCGCAATTGCGCCCCGCTCATATAGGCCGAACCGATGACCCCCAAGCCGCCGGCGTTGGATACGGCGGCGGCCAGCCGGCCATAGGCGACATGAAACATGCCGGCCTGCAGCACCGGGTAATCAATGCCAAGCATCGCGCAAAGCGAGTTATTGCGGAGCAGTCGGGCAAGTGGCATGGGCGCATCCTTCGGGTTCATCGTCTATCTCGGCGCAAAAGACGATGACACAAGACGCGAACGCGGTATACCTCGCGGGGGAAGGGAGAAACGTCATGCCGTTCTACGAAAAGGGCCCGGTCCGCATCCATTACCAGGAGGCCGGCTCGGGCTATCCGCTGCTGCTCATCCCCGGCGGCGGGTTGAACGCGACAATGTCTAATTTCACCGGCAGCGCGCCGTTCAACCCGGTGGGGGCGTTCAAGGGCGCGTATCGCTGCATTACGATGGATTTGCGCAACGCCAATGGCGGCCAGTCGTCCGGTCCGCTTGAAATCGAACGGCCGTGGGACGCCTATGGCGACGACCAGATCGGCCTGATGGATCATCTGGGCATCGAAAAATTCCTGGTGATGGGCTTTTGCATCGGCGGCCCCTTCATCTGGAACCTGTTGCGCCGCGCGCCCGGCCGCATTGCCGCCGCGGTGCTGGTACAGCCCAGCGGGGTCCGGCCGGAATTGCCCGACCTTTTCTACCGCAACAATATCGAAGGATGGGCGCCGATGCTGTGCGAACGCCGGCCCGACATCACGATGGATATGGCCGCTGCCTTCCTCGACAAGATGTACCGCTTTAACGCCGACTTTGTGTTCACCGTGACCCGCGATTTCGTGCGCGCCTGCCAGACGCCAATACTGGTCCTGCCGGACGATATCCCGGCCCACCCCTATGAGGTTGCCATGGAATCGGCGCTTCTGGCGCCGAACGCCGAAGTAAGCCTCTATCCGTGGAAGGAGCCCCGGGACCGCATCCCCCTGGCCGTGCGCCATGTACGCACATTCCTGCGGGCGCATTGCCCGGCGGCCGGCTAATCGTGACCGGGGCGCGGCCTACCGGATGCCCCCTGTCCTTGACGCCGCGCGCAGCATCGCCAGCATGGCGTAGGCCGCCACGGCGGCGAAAAGATGCTTCAAGGTATGGCCGCTGACCAGACCGCCAAGCACGCCGTCGATCTGACGATCCAAGAGTTCGCAGATCCGGGCCAGAAGGTACCAGAACACCATGTAAAGGACGTATTTTCCGCTGGTATGGCGGCCCTCGAACAGCAGGCAGATCAAAGGAATCAGGAGGACAGGCAGGATTTGCACCAGCGCGTAAAATCGCAGATCGCCGTGACCGGCGGCCTCGCTCAGATGCCAAGTGACCACGCTGCCCGCGCCCAGGATCAGCAGCACGGGTAATGTCGCCAAGGCCGCCAGCCCGTTGTGGATCCGGTCCACGATGAACGCGGCCAAGAGCGCCATGGTTGGCACGCTCAGGGCCAGGCGGTCCCACGCCAGCGCCGCATTGGAGGGGTCGAGGTGATAATACCCGGACCCCAAAGCGGCCGCCGCCAGGCCGGCGAAATAGAGTCGAAAGGGCCAGCGCTCGCCGGGCACCGCGAACAGTCTGGCGCCGCGCCGGCCCGCCATGAAAGCCAGGCTAAGGGTGCCGACCAGCAGAAATCCCAGATTCGAGGCAACGTCGCCGAAATGCGCAATACCCAGAACCCGGCTTCGGTCGGCAAAGTCATGGTAGGCCGGGTCCTGGGGAAAAGCTGGAACGAACGAAGCGGCAATCGCGGCCGCGGCCGTAACCGCGGCCAGGATAGCAATCGGTCGCCTTTTAACGCGCCGGTCAGCCATGCGCCTTCCCCATGCGAATTGGAGATTCTATGCGTGGTTAATCGCCAAGTCTATCGGGCCTGAAGTTCGCTTCAGGGGAAGACCCGGCTTTTGCGCCCGCCGTTTCCCCCGGACTGCGTCAGCGTAGCGCGAACCCAGCATAGCCGCCGGCCACGACTTCCTCGCATTTGCGGCAATAATCCGGGAAGCCGCCGTAATAGGGCATGAAGACGCGGGCCTTGCCCTCGACATTGGCGCCCAGATACCAGCTATCGGTAGAGGTCTTCAGGCCGGCGGCGGCGACGTCCTGAACATGGTCCCACCAGGCGGCCTGCGCGTCTGGTTCGGCTTCGATGACGGTGTAATCATGCGCCCGCATATAGGCGATGCAATCGGCGATCCAATCGACATGCTGTTCGATGGTCGGGATCATATTGGTGAAGACCGAGGGGCTGCCCGGCCCGGTCACCGTGAACAGGTTGGGGAAATCGGCCATCGCCAGGCCAAGATAGCTGCTCGGTCCGGCGGCCCAGCGTTGGCGCAATCCGTCGCCGTCGCGGCCGTGGATATCGATATTGGTCAGCGCGCCGGTCATGGCGTCGAAGCCGGTGGCGATAACCAGCGCATCGACCGCGAAGTTGCGGCCATGGGCGCGAACGCCGGTGGCGGTTATTGCCTCAATCGGCTGTTCGCGCACGTCGATCAAATGCACGTTGTCGCGGTTGAAGGTGGCGAAATAGTTGGTATCGACGCACAGCCGCTTGCCGCCGATGATGTTGCCGGGGCATAGCGTTTGCGCCAGTTCGGGGTCCTCGACGATCTCGCGGATCTTGGCGCGCACGAAATCGGCGACCGTGTCGTTCGATTCCTGGCTGAACATGAGGTCGCCATACGACCCCATGAACGCCAGCCCGCCATCGGCCCAGCGCCGTTCATATTCGGCCTGGCGTTCCGCCGGCGTGACTTCCATCGCCTTGCCCTGGCGGAAACGGCCATAGATGCCGGGCGGGGTCTGTTTTGCTTCCGCTCGTATCTGGGCGTAGTTCGCTTTGAAATCCTTGACATATTCGGCATCGAGCGGCGCGTTATGGGCCGGAATGGCGTAGTTCGGCGTGCGCTGGAACACGAACAGTTCGGCGGCCTGTTCGGCGATCAGGGGGATCGACTGGATCGCCGAGGAGCCGGTGCCGATGACCGCGACCCGCTGGCCGGTGAAGTCGATTGGCTCATGCGGCCAAAGAGCAGTGTGATAGGTCGGCCCGGCGAAACTTTTCAGCCCCTCGATGCGCGGCCAGTTGGCAACCGACAGGCAGCCCGTCGCCATGACGCAGAACCGCGCCGCGATCGTCGCCCCGACTTCGGCTTCCAGCGTCCACCGCGACGCCGCTTCGTCATAGCGGGCCGACTTGATCCGGGTGTTGAACTGTATGTCGCGGCGCAAATCATAGCGGTCCGCGACATGTTGGGCGTATTGGAGTATTTCGGGCTGCGCGGCGTAGCGTTGCGACCAGCACCATTCCTGCTGCAGGGCGTCGTCGAACTGATACGAATATTGCATGCTTTCTATATCGCAGCGCGCGCCCGGATAGCGGTTCCAGTACCAGGTGCCGCCGACATCGCCGCCGGCTTCGATCACCCGCGCGCGCAAACCCAGGCCACGCAACCGATGCAGCAGATACATCCCCGCGAATCCAGCGCCGACGATGGCCACATCGTAATCCCGCTCACCCATTGCGCCGCTATCCTCCATCGGCTCGCTCATCGCGCCATCTTATCCGATTTACCCCGCGCGATGCCAAGCCCGGCACAAAGCAGTACCGCCAGCGCGGCTTTTCCCGCATAATTTCGCGGCCTGGCAAGACGAAGGGAACTCGGCAATGCATGTGGGAATGAGCACGTTCTTTCAGAACCTGACCGATCAATATGACGACCGGGCGGTTTACCGGCACGAATTGTCGATGGCGGATCTGGCCGAGCCGTTGGGATTCGATTCGATCTGGAGTGCCGAACATCATTTCGACGGATACACGATGTGTCCCAACGTCATGCAGTTTCTTACCTATATGGCCGGGCGCACCAAACATGTTCAACTCGGCTCGATGGTCGTCGTGCTGCCATGGCACGACCCGATCCGGCTGACCGAAGAAGTCGTGATGCTGGATCATCTTAGCGGCGGCCGGGTGACCCTGGGCATGGGGCGCGGGCTGGGACGCATCGAATTCGAAGGTTTCCAGCGCGAAATGGGCCAGTCCCGCGAGCGGTTCGTCGAATATGGCCAGGCGATCCTGGACGCGCTGGAGACCGGCTATATCGAAGCCGACGGCACCCATTTCAAGCAGCCGCGCACGCCGATCCGCCCGGCCCCCTTCAAGAGCTTCAAGGGGCGGGTCTATGCCTCGGCGGTGTCACCGGAATCGTCGCGGATCATGGCCAAGCTTGGCATCGGCGTGATGATCATCGCGCAAAAACCCTGGGACAAGACGCTGGCCGAACTCGACGCCTACCGCGCCATCTACCGCGAGGTGAACAATGGCGAAGAACCGCCCAAACCGCTCATGGTTTCCTTCATCGGCTGTCACGAAGATGCGGGCGCGGCCGACGAGATGCACCGCAACTATATCCGCGGATATTGTTGCTCGGCGCTGGAGCATTACGAATTTCACAATGAGGGGCTGGCCGACATCAAGGGCTATGAGTATTACGGCGCGCTGTCCCGGAACATCAACAAGCACGGCGTCGGCAAGTTCGTCGATTTTCTCGCCGATCTACAGGTCTGGGGCACGCCCGACCGGGTATTCGAGCGGATGATGGACTACCGCGAAAAGATCGACTGCGCCGGATTCATCGGGATTTTCAGCTATGGCGGCATGCCGCACGATATGGCGAAGGACAATATGCGGCTCTTCGCCAGGAAGGTGCTGCCACGGCTGAAACGAATCGATGTCGGCGCCGCCCCGGGAGAAGCACCGCGCACGCGCGCGGCCGCGCACTGATGCCAGCCGCACTCGATGGTATCCGGGTGCTGGATTTCACCTGGGTCCGGGCCGGGCCGTGGTCGACGCGATGGCTGGGCGCGCTGGGCGCCGAAATCATCAAGGTGGAATGGCCCGCCAACGAACGCGGGCGCATGACGGCGGTGACCCCCGAAGGCATCGAGCGCAGCCTTAATTCGTCGCCGACCTTCAACGATACCAACCCGAACAAGAAAAGCATCACCGTCAATTTACGCAGCCAAAAGGGGCTGGCGGTAATCAAGCGTCTGGTCGCGGTCTGCGACGTGGTGGTGGAAAATTTCAGCCCCAAGGCGCTGCGAAGCTGGGGGCTGGGCTATGACGTGCTGTGCGAAATCAAGCCGGACATCGTCTATGTCTCGCATTCCGGGCTCGGCCATACCGGACGCCAATCCGACTACACGATGATGGGACCGACCGCACAAGCGTTCAGCGGCATGACTTTTTCGTCCGGTCTGCCGGGCCGGCCGCCGGCGGGGTGGGGATGGTCGATTCTCGACGACCTTGGCGGCACCACCATGGCCAATTGCGTGTTGGGCGCCTTGTACCGGCGCAACCGAACCGGGCTGGGGCAGCATGTCGATCTGTCGCAGATGTTGAACGGCGTGACCTTGAACGGGCCGGCTTTGCTGGATGTTACGGTCAATGGCCGGGCGTCGCGGCGCGAAGGTTTCCCGCCTGGCAACCGCGCGCACTGGCCCGGCACGCCGCTGCTGAACAACTACCGGGGGCCGACGGTGGCGCCGCACAATGCGTACCGCGCCAAGGGCGGCGGCTATAACGACTGGTGCGCGATCGTGTGTCTCGACGATGCGGAGTGGCGCAAATTCGTCGCCGTCATGGCGTCGCCGGACTGGGCCGGGGACCGGCGGTTCGCGACGGGCCTTGGACGCCTGACGCATCAAGAAGATCTGGACCGGAACATCGAAGCCTGGACATTGACGCACGATAAATACGCGGTCATGGAATTGTGCCAGGCGGCCGGCGTGCGCGCCATGCCGGTGCAAAGCGCCCAGGACCGCGTGGAAAACGACCCGCAGCTTCGCCACCGCGCCCTGTTCACCGAACTGGACCATCCGGTGCTGGGCCGGCGTAAGTTCCAGAACGCGCCGTTCGCGCTTTCGCAAACCCCGGCGATCAATACCAGCGCCGCGCCGCTGATCGGTCAACACACACGCGAAATCCTCGAAGGGCTATTGGGCCTTGCCCATGACGAGGTTGCCTGGGGCATCGGAAACAATATTTTCTGGCCCCAATCGGTCGGCCGTTTCGACTATATCGACGCCATGGTCAGCGCCGCGCCCTGACCGCGCTGGTTGGCCGCCTGCGCCGTGCGCACATTGGCGCGTGTGGCCGCCTTCATCCCCGTGAACCCGGCGACGATGGAGCAAGCCGCCCCGGCCAGAAAGGCAAAGGCTGTGCGCTCGTCGGGAAGAAAGCCGTAGAGCAGACCAAATACGATGGCGATGAAGATCAGGAGAATAGAGTACTCGCGCTTCAAGAAAACCATGGCCCCTTCGTGAATGGCCTCGGAGATGGCGACCATCTCAGGGGG
>PTKA01000003.1 GCA_002937525.1 Alphaproteobacteria bacterium MarineAlpha10_Bin3 | reverse complement strand
CATCGACACATCGACGGTCTGCCCCTGGCCCGATCCGCGCGCCTCCAGGATCGCCGCCAGCACGCCGACGGCAAGAAACATCGCGCCGCCGCCCATATCGGCGACGACATTGAGCGGCGGCACCGGGGTTTCCTTGGGTCCGATGGCGTCCAGCACGCCGGTCAAGGCCAGGTAGTTGAGATCGTGGCCGGCGGCCTGGGAAAGCGGACCGTCCTGCCCCCATCCGGTCATCCGGCCATAGACGATGCGCTTGTTGATGGTGCTGCAATCGTCGGGGCCAAGCCCCAGCCGTTCGGTCACGCCGGGGCGGAAGGGGTCGATGATCGCATCGGCGCCGGCGACCAGCCGCAGCACCGCCGCGATGCCGTCCTTATGTTTGAGATCGACGGAAATCGAAAGCCTGCCGCGCCGCGTCACATCGGTTTTGGTCGGCCGGCCGATGCCCAGCTTGGGGTCGATGTTGCGGTCGATGCGCAGGATATCGGCGCCCATGTCGGACAGCAGCGCGCAGCATAGCGGGCCGGGGCCGATACCGGCCAGCTCGATGATCTTTACGCCGGTCAGGGGGCCGGTTGGTTTTGCGGTGCCATTCATGCTGCCTCTCCTTTGGTACGACGGTACATCAATACACCGCCGGGACGGGGGTTGCGTCGCGGCCACCAGTTCGTCCGCGCTTGCCGGCCAGCTTGCCGACGAAGGTGCCTTCCCACAGTGCTGCGAAGGACGAGCGAACCGGGCATCTGGACTCAGGCCCCGGCGTAGTTCACGAGGACTTCGCTGACACCATACCCGGCTTCGAGGGGGATCTGCATCAGCCGGCCGCCATCGACCTTGCGTACTTTCGGCAGGACGGTCACCACGGCGGTATTGCGCGCAGTTTCCAGGGTTGCTTGTACGCTATCGTCGCGGCTGAGCTTGGCCAGGTTCATCCGGGTCGGAAAGATGACCGTGCGGCGTTCGGCCTCGCCATCGGCCAAGGCGTCGGCGGGGCGAATCCACACCGAATCGACCGACTCGGTCCCATCGTGTCGGGCGGTGACCCGTTCGGGCGCGGCGGCGAGAAAGAAATGGGTGTCGAACCGCCGGCGCTGTCCTTCGGGCGTCACCCAATGCGCGAACGGCACCAGCAGATCGCAGGCCAGTTCGATATCTTCGGCGGCGACGATTTCGCGCATCGTGATAGCGCCGTCATGCAGGGGGTCGCGGTGGCGCTGCGCGATCCGCCCCTGGCGCTCGGCGTCGATCAAATCCGTGCCGCCGCGCGGCCGCGCCAGCAGCACGCCGGCTTCCTCGAAGGTCTCCCGGATCGCTGCGACCCGCAACGCCATCGCCGCCGGCGCAAGACCGCCGCCTTGCAGCGCCGGTTCGGCGTCGCCCGGATCGACCTTGCCGCCCGGAAACACCAGCGCGCCGGACGCAAAATCGATTTCGCGGTGCCGCACGACCATGAAGACTTCGAGCCCGCCGGCACCATCGCGTAACAACAGAACCGTTGCAGCACCGACCGGCGTCACCGGCCGGGATGAGGAGTTGGCGTCATTGGTCATGGGGGTTTTTTCCGGAAAATTTTGTTTGCTCGCTAATTATTAGGCTCCTAACATAAAAAGCAACCCGCCACCGCAGAAGCAACCCGCCATGCCGCGATCAAAACCATTCGACGGGATCACCGTCGTCGAACTGGGGTCCAGTCTCGCTGGTCCCTATGCCGCCAGAATATTGGCGGATATGGGCGCACAGGTCATCAAGGTCGAACATCCCAAGGGCGGCGATGTCTCGCGCCAATGGGGACCGACTTTGCCGGACGGCGGCTCGGCGGCCTATCACGCCGTCAATATGGGCAAGCAATCCATCGTTGCCGATCTGACCGATGCGGATGATCTGGCGCGGTTGCGGGCCTTGATCGTGGATCGGGCCGACGTGGTTTTGCAGAACCTGAAACCCGGCGCCGCTGACCGCTATGGCCTTGGCGCGCAAGCGCTCCACCAGGCAGTACCACGGCTGATCTACTGTAATATCGGCGCCTTCGGAAATACCGGGCCGCTTGGCGGCTTGCCGGGATACGATCCGCTGATGCAGGCCTTCAGCGGCATTACCAGCCTGACCGGCGAACAGGACCGGCCACCGTCGCGGGTCGGCGTTTCGCTGATCGATCTTGGCACTGGCATGTGGGCGGCGATCGCCATCGTCTCGGCGCTGTTTCGCCGCACGGTGACCGGCGAGGGCGCGGTCGTCGATGTATCGTTGCTGGAAACCGGCGTCGGCTGGCTGACTTTGGCGCTGGGGGAATACGGTGCGACCGGCGCCGCACCCCGGCGCAATGGCTTGAAGGGGCCGATCGTCGCGCCCAATAACGGGTTCGAGACGGCCGACGGAACGCTGGTCATTGTCGCGGCGACCGACGCGCAATTTGCGCGGCTTTGCGCTGTTCTCGGCCGGGCGGAGATGGCTGGCGACCCGCGCTTTGCGACCAACGCCGCCCGGTTTGCCAATGAAGTGGAAATGAGCCGGCAAATCAGTGAAGTCCTGCGCACCGATACCCGTGCCGTCTGGGCGGCGCGGCTCGATAAAGCCGGCATCCCAAACGCGCCGGTACAAAGCGTGGCTGAAATTGCCGCCCATCCGCAGACCGAAGCGCTGGGTATTCTGCGCCAGAGCGACGACAATCCGATCCGGTTTGTCGGGCTGCCGCTCAGCATCGACGGAGTGCGGCCCAGTGCCGGCGGGCACGCGCCGGATCTGGGAGAACATGACCAGCAGGTCTTTGAATTCATGTGCAACGACACGGCAAAAGAAAAGGTATAAGGCCCATGTTTACCGACGATCAAAACGCGATCCGCGATGCAGTCGCCAGTCTTTGCACCCGGTTCGACGACGATTACTGGCTTGAGCGCGACCGCAGCGGCGAATTTCCCGAAGATTTCTATCGCGCCTTCGCCGATGGAGGCTGGCTCGGCATCGCCATGCCCGAAGAATATGGCGGATCGGGGCTGGGGATTACCGAGGCGTCGATCATGATGCAGGCGGTTGCTGAATCGGGCGCCGGATTCAGCGGCGCATCGGCGATCCATCTGAATATCTTCGGCCTCAACCCGGTGGTCGTCTTCGGCACCGACGAGCAAAAACGCCGCATGTTGCCGCCGCTGATCCGAGGCGAGGAAAAAGCCTGCTTCGGGGTCACCGAACCCGATGCCGGCCTCGACACCACCAACCTCACCACCCGGGCGGAAAGGCACGGCGACGGCTATATCATCAACGGCCGCAAGATGTGGACATCGACGGCGCAGGAAGCCGACAAGATTCTCCTTCTGGCGCGCACCCGGCCCCGCGATGCGAACAAGAAACGCGCCGAGGGGCTCAGTCTGTTCTATACCGATTTCAACCGCGACCATATCGAGGCGCGGGTGATCGACAAGATGGGCCGCAAGGCGGTCGATTCCAACGCCGTCTTTATCGACAATCTGCCGGTGCCTGAAGACGATCTGATCGGCGAGGAAGGCAAGGGGTTCTATTACCTGCTGCACGGGCTTAATCCGGAACGGGTCATGGTCGCGGCGGAAGCGGTCGGGCTGGGCCGGGCGGCGCTGCGAAAGGCGGTGCAATACGCCAATGAACGCGTCGTCTTCGACCGGCCGATCGGCCAGAACCAGGGCATCCAGCATCCGCTGGCGAAAAGCTGGGCCGAACTCGAAGCGGCCAATCTGATGGCCTTCCGGGCGGCGGCGCTCTACGATTCAGGCGAAGAATGCGGCGCCGAGGCGAACGCCGCCAAATACCTTGCCGGCGAAGCCGGGTTCACCGCTTGCGAGCGCGCCATCATGACCCATGGCGGCATGGGCTACGCCAAGGAATTTCACGTCGAACGCTATCTGCGCGAAGTCATGATCGCCCGTATCGCCCCGGTCAGCCGCGAGCTGATCCTGAGCTACATCGCCGAAAAAGTACTCGGCTTGCCCCGCTCGTACTGAATTGGTGCGCCGTTGACAGTCGGCCCGGCTTGATCGAACATTGCGCCGTCGCAACGAACGCCATGAGGGACCGTCGAAATGAAAGGGCTGCCCGGCAAGGTCGCGGTGATTACCGGCGCGCAGCAAGGTATTGGCGCGGCGGTTGCGCTGGCGCTGGCCGAAGCCGGCGCCCATGTGATCGTGAATTATCTGGACGATGGTGACGCGGCGGCGGCGGTCGCGGCCAGCGCCAGGGCGTTCGGGGTTGACGCGCAAGCGGTCCAGGGCGATGTCTCAAACGACGCCGGGATTGAGCGGTTGATGGCGGCGGCGGACGCTATTGGCGGGGTCGATATCCTGATCAACAATGCGGGCATCTACCCGCGCGCGAACTTTCTTGAGTTGAGCGAAGAGCTTTATGACCGGGTTTTGGGGGTCAATTTGAAAGCCGCGTTCTTCTGCGCCCAGGCGGCGGCCAAACGCATGGTGGCGGCGCAAAATGCCGGCAGCATCGTCAACCTTACGTCAAGTTCGGCCTTCCGCCCATCGCCGCGCGGCGTGCATTATAGCGCCAGCAAGGCCGGTCTTCTCGGCCTGACCCGCGCGGCGGCGCTCGAATTGGCGCCGCACGGCATCCGGGTGAACGCCATCGCGCCGGGGCTGACCGACACCGCACAACCCCGTGACGGCATGAGCGAGGATGAAATACGCGACGCCGCCGCGCTGATCCCGCTTGCCGGCCTGTCGATGCCCGGCGACATCGCCGATCTGGCGGTGTTTCTTGCATCCGACGCGGCCAAACGCATTACCGGCCAGACCATTCACGTCAATGGCGGCCTATACCTGTACTGACGATGAAGGAGAGAACGGGCCATGGATGAAGCGGTTTTGAGCGAAAACAACGCGGCCTTGACCGGCATCAAGATACTCGATCTGACCCAGTTCGAAGCCGGGCCGTCCTGCACCGAGGCCTTGGCGTGGATGGGGGCGCAGGTCGTCAAGGTCGAGGAGCCCAAGCGCGGCGAACCGGGACAATGGGGCTTCACCAACATGCCCGGCGTCGATTCCCATTATTTCGTTTTCTACAATCTCAACAAGCAAAGCGTCACCTGCAATCTTAAATCCGAAGAGGGCAAGGCGCTGTTCAAGCGCATGGTCGAACAGGCCGATGTGGTCATCGAAAACATGGCGCCGGGCACCTTCGCGCGGCTCGGCTTCGATTATGACAGCTTGCGCGCGATCAACCCGCGCATCATCTTCGCCCAGATCAAGGGCTTTTCGCCGGACAGCCCGCAGGCGGATTATCTGCCCTTCGATATGATCGCGCAGGCGACCGGCGGCACCATGGCGATCAACGGGCATCCCGGCCAGCCGCCGGTCCGGCCCGGCTCGACGATCGGCGATACCGGGACCGGCATGCTGTGCGCGATGGGCATTCTGGGCGCCTTGTTTCAGCGCCATACGACCGGCCGCGGCCAGCATATTCAGATCGCCATGCGCGACGCGATGCTGAACTATTGCCGCACCGCGATGAGCAAGCAGGCGGATTACGCCGACGGCGTGCTGCCCCGCGCCGGCAATGAGATCGTCGGCACCGCGCCGGGTGGGCTATATCCCTGCAAGCCCGGCGGCGACGACGATTACTGCTATATCTTCGCCTCGCGCGGTAATGAGGAACATTGGCGCCGGCTGGCCACCATCATCGGCCGCGAGGATCTGTTCGACGATCCCAGGCTGCGTGACGGCGCGGCGCGCTACGCCCATAAGGATGTGGTCAACGAGGCGATCACGCAATGGACCACACAACACACCAAGGAAGAAGTAATGGCCATTATCGCCGGGGCCCGCGTGCCGTGCGGTGCTGTGTTCAACACCAAGGAACTCCTGGCCGACGCCGATTTTCACGCCCGGGGCATGATGCAGAAGATCGACCACCCGCAGCGCGGCGAGGTCACGGTGCCGGGCTGGCCGCTGAATATGTCCGACAGCAAGGTGCCGATTCAATCGGCACCGCTGCACGGTTCGGGCAACGAGGCCGTCTATGGCGAATGGCTCGGCTGTACGGCGGACGAAGTGGCGGATATGCGCACCCGGTCGGTCATCTGACAGGCCTGGCGTAATCCCGTCACGACCGTTGGATCGTGCGTTCGGCGGAAACCGGATGGTGACGGTCGTGCCTTTGTCCAGTTCGCTTTCAATCGCCATGCTGCCGCCGAACAGGTTCATGAGGTTGGCGCATAGATAGAGGCCGAGGCCGGTGCCGTTTTGCGGCGCGGTGGATGTGATATGCGCCTGTTCGAAGGGTTTCAGCACCCTGGCAATGTCGCCTTTCGATATTCCCGTACCCGTGTCGCTAACCGCGATAACGATGCCGCCGCCTTCATCCACCGTGACCGCGACGTCGATTTTCCCAGCATGCGGCGTGAACTTTATAGCGTTGGAGAGAAGGTTGTTGAGTATCTGGATCAACGCCCTTTCATCGCCGCGCATGGCTGGCGTATCGGGGGGCACGTCGGCCGACAAGATCTGATTGGAGGCTTTGGCCAGTTGCGCCAACTGCCGGAAACTAATTTGAATCATGCTGGAAATATTGACGGGTTTTTCCGCCAGTTCATATTTGCCCGCTTCAACCCTGGAAAGATCGAGAATATCGTTGATCAGGCTGAGCAGAAGAGAACCGCTGTCATGGATGTTGTTGGCGTATTCCTTGTAGCGGGGGTCGGAAAGCGGACCGAAATATTCGGCCCGTAATACATCGCTGAAACCGATGATCGAGTTGAGCGGTGTACGCAGATCATGGCTCATATTGGCCAGAAATTCGCTCTTGGACCGGCTCGCCCGTTCCGCGGCGTCCTTCGCGTACTCAAGCGCCCGCTCGGTCTTTTGATGGCGGAATAAAGAACGATAAGCGCGATAATCATGGCCGACATAAAGCCGAGCAACAAATTGACTGTCCGGCGCAATTGTTGAATTCTTTTTCCTTGCTGTCGGTAAATTCCCGTCGCTGTTTCGCGCGCCTGGCTTAAAAGCCGGGCGAATTTTTTAAGTGCTGTGTCAGCGCGCCGGTCGATCAAATTCAATACGACGCGCGAGCCAGGAGCAAAATCGTAGACGCCGGCCCTCAGCCAGCGTTCGATGTCAAAAATGGCGGGACTTACGATGGCGTGGATTGCCGACGCGCCGATGAGGTTATCGAAGTTATAGGTGTTTCGAATTTGTTTTAGACGCTTATTGACCGTTTGAGCCAACGCCCGCGCTTCATCCAGGCGCTGTTTCGATGGAATATTTTTGGCTATACTGATCGCGCCGGCCAGACCGGAAAATCCCTGATATAGAAGTGCCAGATCGCGTTCCTGTTCGGTGACGGTTATCGGCAGGGAATCTTCGATATCGACGAGCGTGTTGTGAAGAACGTAAATGGTGACGAACAGTCCGAGCAGAACCGCCGAAATAACGGCAATGATAAATTGTGAGAATCGAATCCGTAACAATGTTCGAACCTTTCACGCCTCTTGGTCGTGCCGGCCTGGACCGGGTGTCTTTTCCCCTGATTGCTATTTGAGCAACCCGATTTCGCGATAGTACCGTTCGGCGCCGGGATGCAACGGTATGGCAATTCCATCCAACGCCGTATCCAGGGTGATTTTCAGTGCCTTGGGGTGGCCTTTTTCGAACAGAAGCCGCGCTCTGGGATTCCAGATGGCTTTGGTAACCTGATAAACCAGTTCTGAATCCAGTTCCGCGTCCACAACCCATTGTGCAATGACGCTCAAGGTTTTAGTTTCTCCGATACCGTTATAAGCGCCCGCGGGAATGACATCGGCGGAGAAAAAACCAAATTTATCGATGATCGACTCCGCGGCCGTTCCGGTGATCGGGATCAATTCCGCACCGATGGTGTTGGCAAGATCATCGACAGATTTTGTCGGGAAACCGGCAACGATAAAGAAGCCGTCGAAAAGATTGTTTTTGATTTTTTCAACAGCTATGTCCGGTTTCACATATTCGGGCTTCAAATCATCTTCTGAAAGGCCATAGGCTTCCAGGATGATACGGGCATCGACCAGGGTGCCGGAACCGGGCTCGTCAAGCGATATGCGCTTGCCCCGCAAGTCCGCCACCGATTTGATTCCAGAGCCTTTTCGAACGACAAGGTGAAAACTTTCCGCATAGAGACTGCCAATGATTCGCAGGGTATCGATCTTTGCTTTTTTCGAAAAAACCCCCGTGCCCGTATAAGCCCAGAAAATGACATCCGACTGCGCGAAGCCGGATTCAAGGTCCCTTTTTCCAATGGCGATCACGTTTGCGACCGATCCATTTGCCGCCTGGGCGACCGATACCAAACCCGGTACGCCGCAACTGCCGCCCTTGTCGCAGGGGCGCGACCCGGGAGGATTGCTGATCCATTGGGCAATCAGCCCGCCGACGGGGTAGTAAGTGCCGGCGATCCCGCCTGTACCGATCCGGAAATACGTTACTTCCTCGCTGGCGCCTGTTTGTGAAACGAAGATCGATGCGCAAAATATGGCGATCAAAACAGTGATTCGAGCCAGTGCTTTCAATGCCAGACCCTCAATTCTTCATTCAATGTTCGCTCAATCAATACTACCCACGAGCGCCTTAAATTATAGGTAATTTCGAATTGTTCGCCAGCGGGCGCGCTCGCTCGCCCTATTATTCGCCGAAATTTCCGGACACATTAAAGGCGGCAGAATATTCATGGCGAAGTCCGGATCGACGAGGGGGCCATCGGGCTGTTCCCATGACCCCGGCGATATACCGGCGGGACGGCTCAATTCGCGCGCAACCCCGCCGCCTTTTCGCGCAGGTGGAATTTCTGGATTTTGCCGCTGGGCGTGCGCGGCATCGCGTCGATGATCTCCAGGCGCTCCGGCAGGTAGGTCTTGGCCATCTTGTGGCTCTCCAGATGCGCCACCATGGCGGTGAAGCTCAGGCTTTCGCCGGGCTTCAGGGTGACGAAGGCGCAGGCTCGTTCCCCCAGCCGCGCGTCGGGCATCGCCACGATGGCGGCGTCCACGATCGCCGGGTGGCGGTAGAGCAATTCTTCGACCTCGACGATGGGGATGTTCTCGCCGCCGCGGATGATGACGTCCTTGCTCCGCCCGCTGATGCGGATATAGCCGTCATCCTGCATCCGGGCCAGATCGCCGGTCTCGAACCAGCCCTCGGCATCGGTCGCGAACAATTCCGGGCGCTTCAGATAGCCGACGAAATTGGCCATGCCGCGGGTCTGAAGACGCCCTTCGTCGCCGTTTTCGACCGCTACGCCATCGCCATCGACGACGCGCACCTCCATGCCCTCGATCGGTCCGCCATCGGAACCAAAAACCCGGTCCGGCGGGTCGCCCGGCCTGGTCATGGTGACGGCGCCGTTTTCGGTCATGCCCCAGGCGGCGATAATCATGGCGCCGAGCCGCTGGGTTGCGTGCTTGACCAGCACGCGGGGGATCGGCGCGCCGGCGGTCAGGAAGATGCGCAAGGACGAGACATCGCATTCGTCCAGCGCCGGGGTATTGGACAAGTCGGTGACGAACGGGGTCGAGCCCATGGTGAAGGTCACGGCTTCGTCTTGAATGATCCGCGCCGCCTGCGCCGGGTCCCAGATATCCATCAGGACCGAGGTGCCGCCGAGCACGACCGGCATCATCAAGCCGTACAGAAACCCGGTCAAATGGGCCAGCGGCGAAGCCATCAGCACGCAGTCCGAGCCGTCCAGTTCGATCCGGGCGGCGAATTGCAAATCGTTGCTTATCAGCGTGTTGTGGGTGTGCATCACGCCCTTGGGTTCGCCGGTCGTGCCCGACGTGTACATCAGCAGCGAGACATCGTTGGGCGACGGTTTGCGGGCGGCGAATTCGGCTGCCGGGTCGCGCGTCGATTGGGGCAGTTGCGCTTCCAGGCCCGCGAAATCCGGCCCGTCGATCACGAAGACATGGGTGATTTCCGGCAAATCCGGGTGCAACGCTTCGATCATGTCCGGATAGTCGAAGTCGCGGTAACGGCGGGCGACGAAAACCGCCTTGGCTTGCGCGAAAGGCAGCATGAAGGACAGCTCGCGCTGGCGGAATATCGGCATCAGCGGGTTGAGTACAGCACCGATCCGCACGCAGGCCAGATATAGTGCCGTGAGCTGCCAGTAATTCGGCAGTTGCGCCGAGACCACGTCGCCGGGCGCGATGCCGATTTCGATCAGGCCAAGCGCGATCCGCTCCACTTTCCGGTTCAGCGACGCATAGCTGTGCGCTATCCGGCTCCCAGCCTGGCTTTCATAGCCGATCACGGCAGGCCGGTCGGGCGCGGCGGTCAAGGTGTCGTCGAAATAATCGGTGAGCAGCCGGTTCGGCCACAACCCGCCACGCTTGAACGCTTCGAATTGTTCGGGCCGGGTTTGAATTTCAAATATCATCGCTTGGTCCCTGGCCGCGGTGGCAAAAGGATATCGGCAGCGTGTTCAGGCCCCGTGTAATCAGCTCATCGCGCCAGTCGGGTGCCGGGGCTTGCAGCTGGAAATCGCAATATCGGTTCAGCAATGCCTCGAACGCGACCTGCCCTTCGAGCCGGGCCAGCGGCGCGCCGATGCAAAGATGGATCCCCTTGCCAAAGGCGATATGCGCATTGCGCCGCCGGGTGATATCGACCCTATCCGGGTCGGTGAAGATATCGGAATCCCGCCCGGCCGCCTCCAGCGAAGCGAACACCCGCTCGCCCGCCTTGATGGTCTGGCCGCCGATTTCGATGTCTTGGGCGGCGATGCGAACGATGGTCGAGACCGGTCCCTCGAACCGCAGGAATTCTTCGACCGCGGATGGGATCAGCGACCGGTCCGCGTCCAGCAGCGCCATCTGTTCCGGGTGGCGTAGTAGCGCCAGCATGCCGTTGGCGATCAGGTTCGTGGTCGTTTCATGCCCGGCGAAAAGCAGCAGCACCAGCGTCGAGACGATCTCGTCATCGCTCAACCGGTGCGACGTGCCGCCACCATCGATCATCAGGCTGGTCAAATCGTCGCGCGGATGCCGGCGGTGTTCGGCGACCAGTTCATGGTAATAATCGACGCATTCGCGCAAGGCGCGGGTGGTCCGGGTATGCTTGTCCGGCGCGTCGCGGCCCTGGAGGACGAAGGCGCCGATATCGTTGGCCCAGGATTTGAACTGGCCGGTTTTTTCGCGCGGCACGCCGCACAGATCGCCGATCACCGTCGCCGGCAGCGGGTAGGCGTATTCGGCGATCAGGTCGATTTGGGTACGCCCGCCGACCGCGTCCAGCAGGTCATTGGCCACTGCCACGACGCGCGGCCGCAATTGCGCCAATGTGCGTGGCATGAAGGCCGATTGCAGCACCTCGCGCAGGCGGGTGTGCCCCGGCGGATCCATGAATACCATCCAGCCGCCCAGGACATCGGCCAGGAAGCCGATCTTGTGCTGGATCGACGGGTTCGCGTGGCCGGCGAACGGCGCCATCTTTTCGACGGAAAAGCGGGGGTCGCGCATGACCATGCGCACATCGTGGTAGCGGGTCACGAACCATCCCTTGACGGCGTGGTTCCAATGCACCGGCGCGTCGCGGCGCATTTCCGCCAGCAGTGGGAACGGATCCTGGATGACCGCGGCGTCGTTCAGATCGTAGCGGTCAGCCATTGTCCTATACCGGCGATTTGGGGTCGAACTTCGGCTCGCGTTTTTCGCGCAAGGCGGCCAGGCCTTCGCGCACTTCGGCGCCGGCGAAGCCGAGCATTTCCAGCGCGGTCGAGGCGTCATAGGACGGCCCCATCATGCGGTACCAGTTGTTGAGGGCATATTTGGTCCAGCGAATTGCGTTCGGCGGACCAGCGGCCAGGCGGCTCGCCACTTCGATCGCCTTGTCCTGCAATTCGTCGTCCTCGACGCACATCGACACCAGGCCAAGCTCGTCGGCCATCTTGCCGTCCACAGGTTCGCACAGCAACAGCAGGTATTTCGCCTTCGCCATGCCGCACAGCAGCGGCCAGTTGATCACCGCGCAATCGCCGGCGGCGACGCCCAGCCTGGTATGCCCGTCGATGATCTTGGCCGCCTTGCCGGCGATCGAGATATCGGCCAGTAGTGCTGCCACCAGCCCGGCGCCGACGGCGACACCGTTGATCGCCGAAACGATCGGCTTGTTGCAGTTGATGATGTTGTAGACAAGGTCGCGCGCTTCCTTCCAGGCCTGTAGCCGGGCATGTTCATCGTTCATGTTGGCTTCGATCATCGAAAAATCGCCGCCCGACGAAAACGCCTTGCCCTTGCCGGTGAGGATGACGGCGTTGATGTCGGGATCGTCGTCGATCTCGCGCCACAGATAGGTGAATTCCTTGTGCCCGACCGCATCCAGCGAATTATAGGTCTTCGGGTTGTTGAAGGTGACCCGCAACACGCGTTGCGCGGGATAGTCGAATTCGAATTTGGTGTATTTGGCGTAACGGTCGCTCATGGTTTTCTCCGCTTGCTTGCTAATATTATCGATCAGTCGACCATCGTCAGGCCGCCGCTCACGCTCAGCACCTGGCCGGTCAGATAGTCCGACCGCCCGCTGGCGAAAAACAGGATGGCGTCGGCGATCTCGCCCGGTTCGGCGACGCGGCGGAACGGGATCGCCCGGGTCAGCGCCTGTTGCATGCGTTCGGGCTGATTGGCGAATAGCGGCGTATTGGTCGGGCCGGGGCACACGCAGTTGACGTTGATGCGGTGGCGCGCCATCTCGCGCGCCAGTGACTTGGTGAAGGCGATGATGCCGCCCTTGGCCCCGGCATAGACGGTTTCGCCCATCGAGCCGACCCGCCCGGCGTCGCTCGACACGCTGACGATCTTGCCGGCGTTGCGTTCGATCATCGGCTCCAGAAAAGCGCGGGTGAATTTGATCGGCCCCATCAGATTGATGGCAATGATCTTGTCCCAGAATTCCGGCGTGTTTTCGATGAAGGGCTGGATGATGTGCGGGACGATGGGCAGGATGATGCGACTGCAAAAGATCGCTAAACTCGCCTGAGTAATTGGCGTCTATTTTACTGGGGGATTTTGAGATGGGACCATTGCATGGGTTGCGCATCATTGAGCTTGCGGGAATCGGTCCGGGACCGTTCTGTGGAATGATGTTGTCCGACATGGGAGCCGAAGTAATTCGGGTCGATCGGATCAGCAGTGCGACGCGCAGACCTCAAGACGTACTGGCCCGCAACCGCCGTTCGATTGCGGTGGATCTCAAGAATCCGGCAGGGATCGAAACGGTTCTGCGTCTGGTTGATATGGCTGATGGCCTGTTTGAAGGTTTCCGGCCGGGGGTGACCGAGCGTCTGGGCATTGGTCCGGAAGACTGCATGGCTCGCAATGCAAAACTCGTGTACGGCCGAATGACCGGTTGGGGTCAGGAAGGTCCGATGGCTCAGGCCGCCGGTCATGATATCAACTACATCGGCCTGTCCGGGGCGCTGCATGCTATTGGTCACGCCGGCGATCG
>PTKA01000299.1 GCA_002937525.1 Alphaproteobacteria bacterium MarineAlpha10_Bin3 | reverse complement strand
CCTCATCGTCTCTCAGGAGGGCAAAACCGCCTTCGCCGCCATATGGATCGCTGTGGAGTGAAACCAGGCCAATGGTGACTTTTTCAACGGGCTGGTAGGGGCCAGCGACGGGCTTTGGGATTGGAATTTCCAGGAAGGCACGATCTTTCTGTCGTCGCGCTGGCGTTCGATGCTTGGTCTTGAAGAAGAAGCGTTAAATAATAGCCCCGAAGAATGGCTTGGCCGTATTCATCCGGACGATCTGGCCGCTTTTCGCGGGGAATTCGACTGCCATATCGAAGGCAAAACCAGCCAATTCGAGCACGAATACCGCATACGGCACGCCGATGGCGAATATCGCTGGATGCAGGTACGCGGGCTCGTGGTTCGCGAGTCGAATGGCAAGGCCTATCGCATGGCCGGCTCGCAGTCCGAAATCACCGATCGCAAGCTAGCCGAAGAGCGCCTGCTGCATGGCGCCTTGCATGATTCACTCACCGGTTTGCTCAACCGGGCGCTGATCCTGGACCGGGTCGGACAGGCGCTTGCCCGCTCGCAAGATAACGAGGATGCGAATTTTGCCCTCGCCATACTCGATATCGACCGCTTTATGGTGGTGAATGAGAGTCTTGGCCATGGCGCTGGGGACGAATTGCTGGTGGCGTTGTCGCGCCGGCTCAAAGCGGAACTCGGTCCCGGCGATACGCTGGGCAGGCTGGGCGGCGACGAATTTGCAATTTTGATCGAAGATTACCAGGACGTTGCAGAGGTCGAAGAATTCGTCCAGAAATTGCTCGACGCCATCGGTCGTCCCTTCGAGTTGAACGGCAAGGAAATCTTCATCTCCGCCAGTTTCGGCATCGTCTTCGCTGCGCCGCGCTACGTCGGGGCGAACGATATGTTGCGCGACGCCGACCTCGCAATGTACCGGGCCAAGAAGGAAGGCGCGTCCGGATTCGAGATTTTCGAGGAACAGCGTCACCGGCCGCGCTTCGATCGATTGCAGGCTGAAACCAGCTTACGCTATGCGCTCTCTAAAGGCTGGATACATGTTTTCTACCAGCCCATCGTGGATTTGAAGAACCGCAGGATCATCGGGTTCGAGGCGTTGAGCCGTCTCATTCATCCCAGCCAGGGCATCGTGCCGCCGGCCGACTTCATCGGGATCGCGGAAAAAACCGGCCTCATCATTCTGCTCGGCGAACAGATGCTGAAAATGGCCTGCGCGCAGACCGTCGAATGGCAACGGCAATACGGTCTTGGTGAAGACCTGACGATCAGCGTTAATTTTTCCGCCCGGCATCTGGCCGATGAAAGCATCGTGGCGCTAGTGGGGGATGTGCTGGCGGATACCGGGCTGCCGGCGAAAAGCCTGAAAATTGAAATCACCGAAACCTTGATCATGTCGAATCCGGAACTGGCGGCGAAGACCCTCGACCGCATCAAGAAGCTCGGCATCACATTGTCGCTGGACGATTTCGGCACCGGTTATTCGTCGCTTGGCTATTTACGGCGTTTTCCCATCGACACGCTGAAGATGGATCGCTCTTTCGTTGGCCGGATGGATACCGATACCCGCGATCTGGAACTGGTGCGCATGATCATTCAGCTGGCGCACACGCTGGGCATGGAAGTTGTCAGCGAGGGCATCGAGACCAAGCGGCAGTTCGATCTTCTGGCCGAACTCGCCTGTGAATACGGTCAGGGATTTTTCCTGGCCAAGCCCTTGCCCGCCGAAGAGGCAGGTATGCTATTAGCCAATCAGCCGATCTAGCGCTGCGGCGTATTTCCTAAATCATCGCCGTCACCGTGTTACAATTCGCGCCGCGCTGGGCATGGGGACTTTGGCGATGAAGGAATGCAGTAAATCGATCATGCGGCGGCTGGCCGAGCCGAACTTCATCAATCGCTATTTTCGTGGCGAGGGCATCGATATCGGCGGCGCGCCCGATCCGCTGGCGCTGTATGTCGAATTATTTCCCTTGATGCGCGGCGTTCGCATTTGGGACATCAAGGATGGCGACGGACAAACCCTGGCCGGCGTGCCGGACGGCATTTCGATTTCGTGCATTCAAGCCATTGCCTGGAACATCTCCACGACCCCGAGGAAGGATTGCGCAACTGGTTTCGCGTGCTCAAGCCCGGCGGACACCTTATCGTGACCGTGCCGGACGAGGATCTGTATGAGCAAGGCCAGTTCCCGAGCACCTATAATGCCGATCACAAATGGACCTTTACGATTTTCAAATCCGAATCGTGGAGCGAAAAATTACGCAATCTGACCGATCTGATCGCCGCGCTGGGCCCCGCCGCCGATGTGCAAAAGCTGCATCTGCTGAATGCGACTTATCGCTATGGCTTGCCGCGTTTCGATCAAACCCTGACCCCGATCGGCGAGTGCGGGATTGAATTCATCGTCCGAAAACGCCCGCAGGACGAGGTTGCCTTCGGCGGACGGCGCCCCTTACCGGGCAATGTGCCGGATGCGGCGTTCCAAATGCTCACCGGCATCCGGCGCCCGGCGCGCAATTGAGGCGATGAGCGCGTTCGACCAAGCGCTGGCCGATCACCGCGCCGGGCGGCTCGATGCAGCGGCGGCGCAATATCGCGCTATCCTGAAGGCAAACCCCGATCACGCCGATTCGTGCCATCTTCTGGGTTTGACATTGCACCAGCGCGGCGAAAACCAGTTGGGCGTGGCCATGATTCGCCGGGCGTTGCAGCTCGATCCGGACGTCTCCAACTATCACAACAGCCTTGGTCTGGCGCTGCATGGGCAGCGCCAGTTCGACGACGCGCTTGGTGCATGGCGAATCGCTGTGTCGCTGGACCCCGAAGATGCCGATATCCACAACAATCTGGGCATGGTGCTGTGCGATCTGCGCCAGTACGGCGATGCGGAGCCGGCGTTGCGCCGCGCGCTCGAATTGCGGCCCGATTACGCCGGCGCAATGAACAATCTGGGCCGAATTCTGGTCTGGAAAGGCGAATATGACGCGGCGGCAGCACTTCTGACGCGGGCTTGTTCGAGCGATCCGAAAATTCGACCTATTGGAACAGCCTCGGCGTTGCATTGCGCGAATCGGGAAAGATCGACCGGGCGCTTGCCGCCTTTGCCCGGGCGCTGGAAATTGCGCCGGATCTGGCCGACGCCCATGTCAACCGCGCACAGATCATGCTGTTGCGGGGCGAATACGATGCCGGCTGGCGTGAACTTGAATGGCGGCTTCGCCATCCGCGCCACGCGGCACGCGATACCGCACGGTTCTGGTCGGGCGGCGATATTTCCGACCGCACCGTGTTGCTTTGGGCCGAACAGGGATATGGCGACGCCATTCAGTTCATCCGCTACGCGCCCCTGGTTGCCGCGCGTGGCGCGCGGGTCATCGTGCAATGCCGCCCGGCGCTGCATGCGCTGTTCGGCGCCATCGACGGTATCGCCGAAACCGTTGGACCCGACGACGCGCCGGCGCATGATTGTCACGCAGCGCTGATGAGCTTGCCGGGAATTCTGGGTTGTGCGCCGGACCCGGCGCCCTAT
>PTKA01000298.1 GCA_002937525.1 Alphaproteobacteria bacterium MarineAlpha10_Bin3 | reverse complement strand
TCATGCCAGGGCTCCCCGAGGCGGCGCGAAGACGACGAGGACACGCCGTGAGCCATCATCTGGTCATCCGGGTCGTCACCAAGCTGCTGATCCCGTTCATTCTCCTGTTCGGGCTCTATGTGCAGTTCCACGGCGATTTCGGTCCCGGCGGTGGCTTCCAGGCTGGGGTGATATTCGCGTCCGCCTTCATCCTTTATGCGCTGGTCTTCGGGTTGGACAATGCAAGGCGGGTTGTGCCCGATACCGCCATCCGCTGCGGCGTGGCGATGGGGCTTTTGATCTACGGCTTCACCGGCGTCGCCGCGTTGTTATTGGGTGGCAATTATCTCGATTATTCGGCCCTGCGGCCCGACCCGGTGGGCGGTCAGCATCTTGGCATCTTCATCATCGAGTTCGGCGTCGGCTTGAGCGTGGCGTCGGTCATGGTGGCGATCTTTTTCGCCTTTGCCGGGCGCGGCCACAAGCTTGACGAGATGGAGGACTGACCGGCGATGGAATGGCCTGGTCTTTATAATTACTGGATTGCGATATTCCTGATGATGGCCGGATTGTACATCGTCATGGCGCACGCCAATCTGGTGAAGAAGATGGTCGGGCTGGTCATCTTCCAGTCTTCGGTCTTCATCTTGTACATCACCATGGGCAAGGTAACGGGCGGCACGGCGCCGATTCTTATTCCTGGCGACGTGGTCTATTCCAACCCGTTGCCCCATGTCCTGATCCTGACCGCCATCGTCGTTGGCGTGGCGACTTTGGCGCTGGGCCTGGCGTTGATCGTGCGGATCATGGAAGCCTATGGCTCGATCGAGGAAGACGACATCGAAGTGCTGGAAAATTCCGCGCCATGATGGCGCATCTTCCGGCCCTGCTGATCGTCGTGCCGCTTCTGTCGGCGCCGATTTGCCTGCTGATCGGTCGCGGCCGCTTCGCCCATGGCGTTGCCCTGGTGGTGAGTTGGGTCACCTTTGTCATGTCGGCATTGCTGTTGAATGAAGTGCGCAACGGCGGTGCAATCAGCTACCATCTCGGCGGCTGGGCACCGCCCTGGGGGATTGAATACCGGGTCGATCCGGTCAACGCCTATGTCCTGCTGATCGTCGCGGCGGTCGGCGCGCTGACGATGTCCTACGCCAAGGCCAGCATCGACCGGGAACTTGGCCAAGGCCGTCAATTTCGATTCTACACCATCTTTCTGCTCTGCCTTGCCGGGTTGCTCGGCGTCACGATCACCGGCGACGCCTTCAATATCTTCGTCTTTTTCGAGATATCCTCGCTGGCGTCCTACGTCATGATCAGCCTCGGGCCGGACCGGCGGGCGCTGACGGCGGCGTTCAATTACCTGATTTTCGGCACCATCGGCGCGACCTTCTTCCTGATCGGCGTCGGGCTGCTGTATCAGATGACCGGGACCCTCAACATTGCCGATCTGGCGAACCGGGTTCCGGCCATGACCGGCAACCGGACGATCCAGGCGGCCTTTATCTTCATGGCCGTCGGGCTGGCGCTCAAGGCGGCGATATTTCCGCTGCATTCCTGGCTGCCCAACGCCTACGCCTTTGCGCCCTCGGTGGTCACCGCGTTCCTGGCCGCGACGGCGACGAAGGTGGCGATCTATGTTTTGATCCGCAGCTATTTCACCATCTTCGGACCGGAATATTCCTTCGGTTCGATGTCGCTTGGCGTGGTGCTGATGGTGCCCGCCATCGCCGCCATGCTGATCGGCTCGACGATCGCGATATTCCAGGACGATATCAAACGGATGCTGGCTTATTCCAGCGTCGCCCAGATCGGCTACATGGTGCTGGGCATCGGTTTCGCCACGGTTCTGGGCGTGACCGGCGGCATGTTGCATCTGTTCAACCATGCGCTGATCAAGACGGCGATGTTCATGGCCATGGGCTGCGTCTTTTACCGCATGGGCAGCGTGCGGATCGAAGCGATGGTGGGGCTCGCCAAGCGTATGCCCTGGACCATGGCGGCGTTTGTCGGCGGCGGCTTGAGCCTGATCGGGGTGCCGTTGACGGCCGGCTTCGTGTCGAAATGGTATCTGTTGCTGGCCGCGCTCGACGCCGGGATGTGGTGGATCGCCGCGTTCATTCTGATCGCCTCGATGTTGGCGATTGTCTATGTCTGGCGGGTTGTCGAGGTGGCGTATTTTTCGCCCTCGCCGGACGGCGCGCCGACCGGGGAAGCGCCGATTTCGATGCTGATCCCGACCTGGTTTCTGGTCCTGGCGAACTTCTATTTCGGCATCGACACAAGGATCAGCGTCGGCGCGGCGACGCAGGCGGCCGAATATCTGCTGGGGGCCGGACGGTGAGTGCTGGAAATCTGATCCTGCTGGCGCTGGCGATCCCGCTGATCGGCGCGGTGCTGATCCTGACGTCCAGGGGGCGGCCGAATCAGCGCGAACTCGTGACCCTGGCGACCGGCGTAGCCATGCTGGCGGTCGTCGTCTCGCTGGTGCCGGAAGTCTTCAATGGCGGGCGGCCCGGCGTGACATTGTGGGAATTTCTGCCGGGGCTGGCGTTCCGTTTCGAGCTGGAACCGCTGGGCATGATGTTCGCCTGCATCGCGTCCGGGTTGTGGGTCGTCAATTCGATCTATTCGATCGGCTATATGCGGGCCCATAACGAGCCCAACCAGACCCGGTTCTACGCCTGTTTCGCGCTGGCGATTTTCGCCGCTTTCGGCGTCGCCACGGCCGGCAACATGCTGACATTGTTCTTCTTCTATGAGGTGCTGACAATCACGACCTACCCGCTGGTGACGCATTCGGGCAGCGCCGAGGCGAAGCGGGCGGGACGCACCTATCTGGGGCTGCTGCTCGGCACCTCGATCGGGTTACAGCTTATCGCCATAATCTGGACCTGGTATGCGACCGGAACCCTGGATTTTCGCGATGGCGGTATTCTCGACGGCGCCATTCAGGGGCCGCTGGTCGGCCTGCTGCTGTTCCTCTACATGTACGGGATCGGTAAGGCGGCGTTGATGCCGGTGCATCGCTGGCTGCCCGCGGCAATGGTCGCGCCGACGCCGGTCAGCGCCCTGCTGCACGCGGTGGCCGTGGTCAAGGCCGGGGTGTTCACGGTGGTCAAGGTCATCGTCTATATCTTCGGCGCGGATTTCCTGCGTGATTCGGGCACCGCCGACTGGTTGATGTATATCGCCGGCGCGACCGTGCTGCTGGCTTCCTTTGTCGCCATGACCAAGGACAATCTGAAAGCCCGGCTGGCCTATTCCACGGTCAGCCAGCTCTCCTACATCATTCTTGGCGCGGCGCTGTTCACGCCGCTCAGTATCGTCGGCGCGTCGATGCATATCGCCATGCACGCGATGGGCAAGATCACCTTGTTCTTCTGCGCCGGCGCGATCTATGTCGCCTCGGGTAAGACCCTGGTCAGCGACATGAAGGGCATCGGCCGGGTCATGCCGGTGACCCTGTTCGCCTTTTTGATCGGCAGCCTGAGCGTGATCGGCCTGCCGCCGCTGGGCGGCGCATGGAGCAAGTATTATCTGGC
>PTKA01000297.1 GCA_002937525.1 Alphaproteobacteria bacterium MarineAlpha10_Bin3 | reverse complement strand
TTCCTTGACCTGGCCTTTACCGTTAAATTCGAAACCCCCACAGTGAAAGAGGTCTGGATGGCGCATCGCGAATCGAAATCGTCCGGCATTGGTGCCAGCGTGCCGCGCCGCGAGGACGACCGGCTGATGCGGGGCCGGGGGCAGTTCGTCGCCGATATCAAGCTGGCCGGAATGCGCGATGTCGCCTTTGCCCGCAGCCCGGTCGCCCATGCCAGGCTGCATGGCGTCGAGGTGCCCGAAGCGTCGCGCGCGCAAATCTATCTGGCCGGCGACCTGACCGGCGTGCAGGCGATCCGGGCGGTGACCGCCCTGCCCGGCTTCAAGATATCCGAACAACCCATTCTGGCCCGCGACAAGCTGCGCTTTGTCGGCGAACTGGTGGCGATGTGCGTGGCTGCAAGCCGGGCCGAAGCCGAGGATATCGCCCAATCGCTGGAAATCCGTTTCGATGAATTGCCGGCCAACCACGACATGCTGCGCGCACGCCAGCCCGGCGCGGCGCTGGTGCATGATTCCTGGGACGATAACGTATTCCTGGAAACGGTCGTTACGGACGACAATTTCGATGCGGTCGCGGCCAAAGCGGCGATCACGGTGACCCGCGAATTCCGCACCGCCCGGCAATGCATGGCGCCGATCGAGGGGCGCGGCGTCGTCGCCCGCTGGAACGCGCGGCGCGGCCAGTTGATCGTTCATAGCGCCACCCAAATGCCGCATATCCTGCGCACCGGCCTGGCCGAATGTCTGGGCGTCGACCATGGCGCGATCCGGGTCGTCGCGCCCGATATCGGCGGCGGCTTCGGCTACAAAGGCATACTCAGCACCGAGGAAGTGGCGGTATGCTGGCTGGCGATGCAAAGCCGCTATCCGGTGCGCTGGATCGAGGACCGCCGCGAACATCTGTCCGCCAACGCGAATTGCCGCGAACATCATTATGTCATTACCGGCCATGCCGACGCCGACGGCCGGCTGCTGGCGGTGGAAGCCGAAGCGCATGTCGATTCGGGCGCCTATTCGGCCTATCCGTTTTCGGCCTGCCTGGAATCGGCGCAGGTCGGCAGCATCCTGCCCGGCCCTTATGATTTTGCCGCGTTCCGCTGCCGCACCTGGGCAATGGCGACCAACAAACCGCCGATCCTGCCCTATCGCGGGGTCGCGCGCACCGGCGTGTGCTTCGCCATCGAACTGCTGATCGACGCGATTGCCCGCGAAGCCGGGCGCGAACCACACGAGGTGCGGCAACTGAACCTGGTGCCGCCATCGGCGATGCCCTTCGACAACATCACCGGCAAGCATTTCGACAGCGGCGACTATCCGCAATGCCTGCGCCGCGCGGTGGCAGCCATCGACCTGCCGACGATCCGCAAGCGTCAGGAAACCGCCGAACCGGACGGCCGGCTGATCGGCGTCGGTCTGTCGATCTTCAACGAACAGGGCGCGCATGGCACGTCGGTCTATGCCGCGTGGGGCATTCCGATGGTGCCGGGCCACGAACAATGCGGCGCCCGCCTGACCCCGGACGGCGAGCTGGAATTGCGCATCGGCGCGCATAGCCATGGCCAGGGCCTGGAGACCACCCTGGCGCAGGTCGCCCATGAGGTTCTGGGCATCGATTTGGACGCGGTCAGGCTGGTGCATGGCGATACCGAAATCACGCCCTATTCGACCGGCACCTGGGGGTCGCGCTGCATGGTGATGTCGGGCGGTGCTGTCGCGCGGGCCTGTCAGGCGCTGGGCCAGCGCGCCGCCCGGATCGGGGCCAGCATGTTGCAGGTGGATGTGGATGACGTGCGCGTCGAAGGCGGCCATGTCGTCGCCCCCGGCGGTTCCGTGAGCCTGGCCGAGATCGCCCGCACCTGGTATCTGCGGCCGCAAGACCTGCCCAGCGATGTCGATCCCGGCGGGCTGGACGTGATGGCCGGCTACAAGCCGGAGCGCGACACCGGCACGTTTAGCTACGCCGCCCATGCCGTCGTCGTGGCGGTCGACCCGGAACTGGGCCACGTCGAAATCCGCGACTATGTGGTGGTCGAGGATGGCGGCGTGCTGGTCAATCCGATGATCGTCGATGGCCAGGTCTGCGGTGGTGCTGCGCAGGGCATCGGCACCGCCTTGTACGAAGAAATGCCGTTCGACGCGCAGGGTCAGCCGCTGGCATCGACCCTGGCGGATTATCTGCTGCCGGGGCCGGTGGAAATCCCCGATTTGCGGATTTTTCATATGGAAACCCCCTCGCCCTATACCGAATTCGGGCAGAAGGGGATCGGCGAAAGCGGCGCCATCGGGCCGCCCGCCGCCATCGGCAACGCCATCAACGACGCCTTGCGCGGGCTTGGGGTGGAAGTGAACGCGCTGCCGATCACGCCGCGCCGCCTGCTGGCGCTGATCCAGGCGGCCACGTCGTGAAGCCGGCCGCGTTCGACTATAAACGCCCGGATTCCCTGAAGGACGCGATTGCCATGCTGAGCGACGCCGGGCCGGCGGGCCGGGTGATCGCCGGCGGGCAGTCGCTCGGTCCGATGCTGAATCTGCGGCTCGCCCGGCCCGAAATACTGGTCGATATAACCGCCATCGCGGAACTGCGGGATGTCGCGGACGGCGATGGCGATGGGGTCATGCTGGGCGCCTGCGTGACCCATGGCGCGATCGAGGACGGGCTGCACCGCGACCCGACCCACGGCGTGCTGGTCCGGGTCGCCGGCGGCATCGCCTACCGGGCGGTGCGCAACCGGGGCACCATCGGCGGCAGCCTGGCGCACGGCGACCCGGCGGCGGACTGGGTGAGCGTGCTGGCCGCGCTGGGCGCGCAGGCCGTCATCGCCGGGCCATCGGGGGAACGCCGCATACCCGCCGCCGCCTTCGTGACCGGCGCCTTCGAAACCGTGCTGGAGAGCGGCGAGATATTGTGCGCGATCCATGTCCCGGCGCTCTCCACGGCGGCGCGTTGGGGATATTACAAATTCTGCCGCAAGGCCGGCGATTTCGCCGACGCCATGGCCGCCGTGCTGTTCGACCCGCAAACCGGCGTGGCGCGGACCGTGATCGGCGCAACCCACGCCCAGCCGGTCGTCATCGACGGCGAATTCGACGCCAAGCGGGTAATCGCGGCGATCGACGCGCTGGGCTTCGACGCCCATGACCGCCAGACCCATCTGGTCGCGGCCAAGCGCGCCGCCATGATCGCGGGGCTGGCATGAAGCAGATCCATCTCACCGTAAATGGCGAACCGGTGACGGCACTAGTCGCGCCGCGCACCAGCCTGGCCGATTTTTTGCGCGAGGAATTGCTGCTGACCGGGACCCATCTGGGCTGCGAGCAGGGCGTGTGCGGCGCCTGCACGATCATGATCGACGGCGCGACGGCGCGGTCCTGCATCGCCTTTGCGGTGGCCCTGGACGGGGCGGAAATCACCACCATCGAAGGGTTCGACGACGATGCGCGCATGGCGCAACTGCGCCAGGCCTTCACCCGCGAACACGGGCTGCAATGCGGTTTTTGCACGCCCGGTATGATGATTACCGCGCGCGA
>PTKA01000296.1 GCA_002937525.1 Alphaproteobacteria bacterium MarineAlpha10_Bin3 | reverse complement strand
ACAACGGCGGATACTTGCCCGGGTTCGTTCCTCGGACGGTTATCGTAAGGAGACAGCGCGATGGACCGCAGCCCGATTCCGCCAGCATATATTATTACACGGGTACGGGCGCCGTTTCGAGGGCGATTGTTCTGGGTGAACATTTATCGATGTCGGTTAGGGGAGATTTGGAAGCGGCGGCATTAAATAAAAAAGTAGACATAATACCTGCCCTGAACACTCCCTTGTCTGTCATCAAAGGAGGAAACGGAAATACAGAACCGGGTAATCGCGCCACGGACTGCCGGTGCGGACAATCCAAAGAACTGCTTCCAAACAAAGCCGCCCATCCCCGCCCGTGCGCCCCGGATCCGACTTCTTGCCCAGACAATGCGGCTCTGACGGCGTGCGTTGTCGTGGCGCAGTTGTGTAATACTTGTCCCATTGCCTGTCCCTCCTTGATGGTCAGCATATAAACCGATTCCATCACTTCCCGGGACTAAACACCTAATGCGGGGTATCTTCCTATCGCGGCAATGCCGCTTGATCGGCCGGTCTGGAAGAGTTGAATATCGAATGTGGCGACATGAACGATGCCACGCCATTGAAAGGAAGCAATATTGCCGACGCAAGGCCCACGTCATCCCGGCGTAATCGGGACAGCGCTTCGCCGGACCGAAGACCGTCGGCTGACAACCGGAAAAGGGCACTACACCAGCGACTTCTTCCCGGGTTCGCTATGCCACGCGGTCCTGGTGCGCTCGCCGCACGCGCATGCGAAAATTCGTTCGATCGACATTGCCAATGCGATGGCATTACCAGGCGTGATCGCGGTGTTGACCGGCGCGGATGCCGAAGCAGACGGGCTGGGGCCGATTCCGCATAATCCGGAATGGGCCGGGCCGCCGGATGTGGTGCTTCGGTTGCCGCCGGGATTCGACGTCTTCATAACCCCGAACACCGTTTTGGCGCGCGATCGCGTGCGTTTCGTTGGCGAAGCGGTCGCCATGGTGGTGGCCGAAACGGTGGCGGCGGCGGCGGATGCGGTCGAACGGGTCGATATCGACTATCAACCCTTGCCGGCCGTAACCGATGCGCGCGCGGCGCTGGAACCCGGCGCGCCGCGCATCTGGCCGCAATGCGACGCCAACCTTTCCCTCACCTGCGAGGTTGGCGATAAAGCCGCGACCGACCGCGCCTTCGATGCGGCGGCGCACATTGTCACACTCAATAGCTGGGTGCACCGGGTCACGGGCAGCCCTATGGAACCACGCGCGGCGATTGGCGAATACGATGCGGCGGCGGACCGCTACACTTTGCGCGCCGGTTCGGGGCGGGGCGTCGTTCAGACGCGTGAGCGGTTGGCGCATATCCTGGGCGTACCCATTGAGCAATGCCGCGTCGTCTTTGGCGATATGGGGGGAAATTTTGGCACCCGAAACGCCTTTTCGCCGGAATACGCCCTGATGCCCTGGGCGGCGCGCCGGCTTGGGCGTCCAGTCAAGTGGGTAGCCGACCGGCGGGAGTGCTTTTTGAGCGATTATCAGGCCCGCGATTTATCGACCCAAGCCGAACTCGCACTCGATGCCGAGGGTAATTTCCTCGCCCTTCGCGGCGTCAACACCTCGAACCTTGGCGCCTATACGATTTATTTCTGGCCCTTGCGCAAGGGGCTTTCGATGATGCCGGGGGTTTATCGCATTCCTTGCGTCTATTTTCAGGGACATGCGGTGCTGACCAACACGGCGCCGACCGCCGTCTACCGCAGCGCCGGGCGTCCCGAAGCGATCTATACGATCGAGCGGTTGATCGACCTGGCCGCCGACGCGCATGGGTTCGAGCGGGTTGAGTTGCGGCAGCGCAATCTCATTGCGAGCAACGCGATGCCGTTCACTAACGGGGTCGGCGTCACCTATGACAGCGGGGACTATGGCGCTGCCATGGACAGGGTGCTGCGCGAGGCCGGCTGGGCGGGGTTTGAATCGCGCCGGGCCGAGGCTGCCAGGCGCGGGCTTTGCCGTGGCATTGGCTTAGCTAACTATATCGAAGTTACCAGCGGCATACCGCGCGAACGCGCCGAGCTGAAGATATGCGCCGATGGCTGCGTCGAACTGGTCGTCGGCACCATGAGCAGCGGGCAGGGCCATGAGACAAGTTTCCCCCAACTGGTCGCCGATTGGCTGCAAATCCCGTTCGGCAACGTGCGCTTCGTCGCCAACGACACCGACCGGGTCAGCGTCGGCGGCGGCTCGCATTCCGGCCGCTCGATGCGGCTTGTCAGCATCGCGGTCGGCGACGCGGTCGCGGAATTGATCGCCAATGGCAAGGCGATCGCCGCACATGTCCTGCAGTCGCCCAAGGAAGGCATCGTCTACAAGGACGGTGTCTTCAGTGCGCCGGAAGGGGGCAGCATGGATCTGCTGGAGGCCGCAACTGCGGCAGATGCGCTGCATCATCTTCCAGACGGCCTTGCGGGCGTCGGCGATATCGTTAACCGCGCCGGCGGTTATCCGTATGGCGCCCATGTCTGCGAGGTCGAAGTCGACCCGGAAACCGGCCATGTGGATATTGTCGCCTGGACCGCCGTGGACGATGTCGGATTGGCGGTCAATCCGCTCATCCTGCACGGCCAGGCGCATGGTGCGGTGACGCAGGGGATTGGTCAGGCGCTATTAGAGGAAATTCAATATGACCGGGACAGCGCACAGCTACTGACTGGGTCGTTCATGGATTATGCGATGCCGCGCGCCGATAACACGCCACCGATCAAAACCATCATCACCGAGTTTCCAGCTACCTCCCATCCCCATGGCATCCGGCCGGGCGGCGAAGGCGGTACGACGCCGGCGCTGGGCGTGGTGATAAACGCCATTGTCGATGCGCTATCGGACTTCGGCGTGAAACATATTGAAATGCCAGCAACGCCCGAGCGCGTGTGGCGGGCGATCCGCCATGGCGCGCGCGATATTACCGCGCGTGACCGACATCGCATCCACCGTCCAGTTGAAACAGCCGCGCCGCCGTCCCGCCAAGAATAGCGTCTGTATCGATTTCGCTAAACGCTGCCTTATGCACGATATCCAGCGGCGCCATGTCGCCGATTGGAAACGGATAGTCGGACCCCATCATCAATTGGCCGGCCCCGGTCTTGGCGCACAAAAACCGCAGCGATTCCGCATCAAGCAGGACCGTGTCGTGATACAGCCGCTGGAAACCCGCAATCGGATCGGCGAACTGGCCCGGATGAATGGCAGCGTTATGCGCCAGCCGCCCCAGCATGAAAGCAAGCGCGCCGCCGCCATGCGACAGCACGATCTTCATGCCCGGATGTTTCAAAAAATGCCCCGAATACAGCAGCCTGGCGACGGCAACGGTGGTGTCCAGGCCGCGGCCAACCGCATTGATCATCCCGAAATCGGCAAGCCGCGGATCGCCGCAGCCATACATCGGGTGAATGTAAAGCACCGCTTCAAGTGCCGAAGCCGCTTCCCAGAACGGATCGAGCATTGGATCGTCAAGGCATCCCGAACCGCCATAGGGCTGCGTGCCGATCATC
>PTKA01000295.1 GCA_002937525.1 Alphaproteobacteria bacterium MarineAlpha10_Bin3 | reverse complement strand
TTTCAGCGCGCTCATCAGGGCGTCATGACCGGGTGCGGCGCGCGCCGTAGCGCGCAACGCGCTGGTCCAGGCGGTCAAGGCCATGGCGCCCTGGGCCGCGCCATTCAAACCGTCCTCGGCCGCTCCGCCATAGGCCGTCAACGTCGCGTCCACGCCGCGGGCCAGCATCCATTCCAGCACCTCGGCCGGGCGCACCGAAAATTGCAGCTGGAGCAGTTTCTGCCACATCTCCTCCTGCGCGCCGCGCAGAAAAACCACGTCTGCTGTATCCGTATAGGGCGGAATGGACAGGAATATGCGGCGGAATCGCAGCAATTCGGCGATCGTGCCGTAAATCTCCGGCCCGACGCCGAGGTAATTTCCCAGATAGACAAGACGGTCGCCAAAGGCCAATCGCGGCGCCATCGCCGCGTGCAGCGCACACAGCCGTCCGGCCTCGCCATGGATGGCGCCGACGGCCCAAATCCGCCGTGCCCCGCCAAACGTCGCAATGTTGTTGCGCTCGATAGCCCCTCACGTCTTCCGGTCAGCGGCGACTTTCCAAATTGTATCTGCCGTCAGTCCGCCTTCAACACGGATTGGAGTTTTTCGGTCGCGGCGTCTTCGTCGATCTCCTCCACCACGGCGAGTTCCCGCATCAGCCGCTCGAACGCCGCCTGATAGATTTGCCGCTCGCTATAGGACTGGTCCGGTTGATCTTCCTTGCGGTGCAGGTCGCGCACAACCTCGGCGATCGAAATCGGGTTGCCGGAATTTATCTTTGCCTCATATTCCTGCGCCCGGCGGCTCCACATCGTGCGCCGAACGCGGCTGCGGCCCTTGAGCGTCTTCATCGCCGCCTTCATTTCGTCGCGCGAGGACAACTGGCGCAGGCCCGAAGTTTCCGCTTTCGAGATCGGAACCCGAAGAATCATCCGGTCCTTCTCGAAATCGATAACGATCAGTTTGAGTTTGGCGCCAGCGATTTCCTGGTCCTCGAGGCCGGTAACCTTGCCGACCCCGTGGGTTGGGTAAACGACGTAGTCGCCGGTGCTGAATTTGATTTTCTTTTCCGCCATAGATCCTTCTCGCATTATAAAAACGCTTTGTGTCTAACCGTTTGCAGGTATCGCGGCAGCGAAACCGCCCGTGACGGAATGCGTCGCGCATTCGCTGGCCAGACCTTCGGGAATTGGTCCGCTATTTTAGCCGCCGCCAGTGTGCCAGCGCTTCGCAGGCGCGAAATTCCTCACATTCAAGAAATGCAACGGCCGGAACCATATCACAAAATTGGCCCGATTCCCAGCGCCGGTCACGCCTCGCCGGGTTCCTGGCTGAAATACTTGTCGAACTTGCCGGTTTCTTCGGTGAAATCATCGGCGTCGGCCGGCGGTTCGCCCTTGCGGGTGATATTGGGCCATTTTTCCGAATATTCGCGATTCATTTCGACCCATTTCTCGACATCGCCTTCGGTATCGGGAAGGATTGCCTCCACCGGACATTCCGGTTCGCAAACCCCGCAATCGATGCATTCATCGGGATGAATGACCAGCATATTCTTGCCGACATAGAAACAATCGACCGGACATACTTCGATGCAATCCATGTACTTGCACTTGATGCAAGACTCGACGACGACGTAGGTCATAAAGCCACCTTCCTGATATTGATCGCAAAATGGGCCATGTTATCCGTTAGTCCCGCAGGCGTTCGAGGGCGCGCTTGCGCGCCGCCCCGCTTTCCTGATCAGTGACATATAAAAGACCGGTGACCTGACGCAAGAGGCTTGCTTCGTAATCATGCAGTTCGCCGTCGGCATAGGCCACTTCCCACAGCAATTCAAGCATGGCCACGCGTTCGCCGTGATCGAAATTCTGCCGCAACGTCCGGGTAAATCCATAGATTTCCGGAATCGCATCGACCGCGCCAATCGCGGCATCGATTAGGGTGCTGGCCGATTCGTCGTCCAATGCGAAGCGGTGCCGCAGGATATCGGAAATTTTCGCCCGTTCGGCAGCGTCGAAATCGCCGTCCAGCCGGGCCGCCTCCACCATCAACGCGGCGGCGGCAAGATGCAGCTCTTCGCGGCTATGTCCGCCATCGGTGGATTGCGCACGGCCGCGCTGTTCGAAAAGAAATGTGCGTATCTTCGCCAGCATGGGGTCCCCATAATACATTGCCGGCGTCCTGTCACGATTTCCATGGAAAAAGACCGAAATGAACAATGCTCGCTTGTACTCGCCGTCGACGCAGCGGAACCGGGACGCGATCCTGGCGGTGCTCCGTCGGGTACTGCCATCGCGCGGGCTGGTGCTCGAACTTAATTGCGGGGCAGGCGAACATGCCGCGTATTTTGCCCAGTACCTGACATCGCTGACCTGGCAGCCCAGCGATATCGATCCGGCGGCCCGCGCCAGCGCCGCCGCCCATGCCGAGGAAGCCGCATTGCCCAATCTGCGCCCGCCCTGCGAGATCGATGCGACCTGGCCCGAATGGCCGGTCACGGAAGCCGCCGCGATCCTGTCGATAAACATGGTCCACATCGCCCCCTGGGCCGCCTGTCTGGGATTGCTCGACGGCACCGCCCGCACGCTGGAACCGGGTAGCGGCGTATTGTTCCTGTACGGCCCGTTCAAGCGCGGCGGCGCGCACACCGCCCCATCCAACGACCGGTTCGATCACAGCCTGCGGGCCAGAAACCCGCAATGGGGCATTCGCGACCTCGACGATATCGTCGAGGAAGCCGGGCGGCGCGGGCTGCGTTGCGACGAGATCGTCGAAATGCCGGCCAACAACCTGTCCGTCATATTCGCGCGAACCAGTTCAGCAACCGCCCTGTAGCCGGTCGGTTTCGCGGCGCTGTTTCTTGGTTGGCCGGCCGGCGCCGGGCGCGCGCCACCCCGGTTCGATCATGTTCGGGCGTTCCGGTTTGGGTTGCGATTCCGGCGGATTGAGGTCCCGGTACAGGGCTTGGGCTTCCGCCGCCGGGCCACGGCGCGCGCCCAGCGCGACAATTTCCACGACCCGGACATAGGGTCCCTTGGCGAAGGTCACGACGTCGCCCGGCTGCACAGTGACCTCGCCGTTCTCGTCGAGAAATTCGATAATCTGGATGAGGCCTTCAGACTTGTAGCCGACGTCGACGACGACGGCGGTGTCGGTGACCTTGAGGACAGTGCCTTTGACGACCTCGCCTTCCGCCATGTTGCGGAAGCTGTCGTCGTAGATGCCGAGCATGGCCGCGAATTCCTCCGGGTCCATGTCTTCGTGATGCATTGGCTTGAAAGCCGGACCGGCGGGCTTGCCAGCCCTGGTACGTGCCGGTGGGCTGGGCTGCTCGCCCGCCGTCTCGGGCGATAACACCCCTTCGTCTACATTCGCCATGCCTTGCGCATCCTCCTCGGTCATCATTGAGCGTCGATTATTCGTTCAGGGCTTTCCGTTTTCTGTTGCGGGGACGGGGTCCCCGCGCTATAACGGCGATAGAGACGACCAAGTGGTCAGACTACCCGTGTGAACACAGGGCAATTGGGAGCCCCAGCACCGCAACACTGATGCG
>PTKA01000294.1 GCA_002937525.1 Alphaproteobacteria bacterium MarineAlpha10_Bin3 | reverse complement strand
AACCAAAACAGATCACTCATGGCAACGCCTCCTTGGCTATGCCATTGAATCAGGCCGTCATAATCTACGCAAGTGAATTAATAGGTCCTGACCCTAGTTGGAGTCAAGAAATAAGTACGAACGTGACGATTACACAGACAAACTTCCAGGATAGAGACCATATTCGAAGCGACAGGTGCGTTTCATGACGTTCAGACATCGTTTCTACACCTGCATTGCCGCCATCTGGTTGACCGCCGGCGCGCTGCTAACCAGTTCGTTAGCGCAGCAGACACCGGCTTCCGAAGCCGAATCGCTGGTGCGGTTGTTATTCGCGCCACCCGCTTTGGTCCGCAATGACGCATTGCGCCGCATGGAAGAGCGGGGCGAAACAGACGTCGTGCCCGGATTGATCTGGTATCTGCGCCGCGGCTATTACCTGGACGGGGCTCTGCGGACGCTTCGAACTTTGACCGGCGCGGACCCGGGCCCGCGCTGGAAAGACTGGATGCTCTGGCAGGAAGCCCACCCGGAAGTCAAGGCGTTCGAAGGCTTCGACGGTTTCATCGCCGACCGAATGGCGCGCATCGACCCTAATTTTCGCCTGTTCCTGAAACGCGGCGTGAAACATGAAATCCGGCTCGAGGAGATCACCTGGGGCGGCGTACTCAAGGACGGTATTCCGGCCCTGATCGACCCCAAACTCATCGACCCGAAGGATGCGGACTACCTGACGCCCGAAGAGCTGGTTTTTGGAATATCGATCAACGGCGACGCAAGAGCATATCCGCTGCGCTTTCTCGACTGGCACGAAATGTTTAACGACGTGATCGGCGGCAAGCCGGTTTCGCTGGCCTATTGCACGTTATGCGGATCGGGAATTCTTTTCGAGACGGCATTGAAAGGCCGCAAAAAACCATTCCTTTTCGGCTCGTCGGGTTTTCTGTACCGGTCGAACAAGTTGATGTACGACACGCAAACGAACTCGTTGTGGAACCAGTTTACCGGCCGGCCCGTGGTCGGGCCGCTGACCGGTTCGGGGATCGAGTTGAATATCCTGCCGGTTGTCATCACGCGTTGGGACGAATGGTTCAAGGCCCATCCCGATACCAAGGTCCTGTCGAGCGATACGGGATATTTGCGCGATTACGCGCCCGGAAATCCCTACGGCGCGTATTTCGCCAGCCCGGCACTCATGTTTCCCGCCCTGGTCCGCGACAGACGCCTGGAACCCAAAGATTACATCTACGCGGTTCGCGCGCTCGAAGCGGATGGGACATGGGCGGAAAAAGCCTGGGCGCTGACCATTTTCAACGGGTTCAAGGTCGTCAACGACCGGATTGGCGCGCAAGCAGTCGTCTTGATCGGCGATGCCGCAAGCCGCACCGTCCGCGCCTACAAATCCGCCGCCCTGACCTTCGTTGGCGACGCTGACCGACGCGACCGGGTACATGCCGGCGGCGTCGCCTGGACGGTCACGGAAACGGCGCTGGTGGCGGCGGACGGGCGCACGGCCGACCGGTTGCCCGGTCATATCGCCTATTGGTTCGCCTGGCAGGGTTACAAGCCGGCGGCCGAATTCGCGGCCGATGCGCCACCCCGATAGGCCGATTGCGCCGCCGCGCCTATATCTTGACCGACCGCAGTCTGAGGGCGTTGGCGATCACCGAAACCGACGACAGGCTCATGGCCGCCGCGGCGAAAATCGGCGAGATCAGGATGCCCAGGAACGGGTACAGGACGCCCGCCGCCACCGGCACGCCGGCGGCGTTATAGACCATCGCGAAGAACAGGTTCTGCTTGATGTTGCGCATCGTCGCCCGCGACAGGCGGCGGGCGCGCACGATGCCGTTCAGGTCGCCCTGGACCAGGGTAAAGCCGGCGCTCTCGATGGCGACGTCGGCGCCCGTGCCCATGGCGATGCCGACATCCGCCTGGGCCAGCGCCGGCGCGTCATTGACGCCGTCGCCGGCCATGGCGACCTTGCGGCCGGCGGCCTGTAATTCCTTGACGAGTTGCGCCTTGCCCTCGGGCAGCACGTCGGCGCGAATTTCATCGATGCCGAGCTTTGCGGCCACCGCCTTGGCCGTGCGCGCATTGTCGCCGGTCGCCATGATGATGCGAAAACCTTCGGCATGCAGCGCGCGCAACGCATCGGGCGTGGTCTCCTTGACCGGGTCGGCGACGGCGACAAGGCCGGCTATTTCGGTTCCGATGATGACGAACATCACCGTTTCGCCCTCGTCGCGCCGGGCATCGGCTACCGCGGAAAGACTGCCGCCATCGAGCCCCATATCGGCAAGCAGCCTGGCGTTGCCGAGCGCCACGGGTTTGCCATCGACGACGCCCGTAACACCCTTGCCGGTGACCGCTTCAAAATCCTCCGCCTTGGCAAGGGCGATACCGCGCGCCTGCGCGCCGGAGACGATCGCTTCGGCCAGCGGGTGTTCCGATCCGCGCTCCAGACTGGCAGCTAAATGAAGCACCTCGGCTTCGTCATGGCCGGCTTGCGGCAATACCGCGACCAGCTTCGGCTTGCCGAGCGTCAAGGTACCGGTCTTGTCGACGATCAAGGTATCGACCTTGGCGAAACGCTCCAGCGCCTCGGCGTTCTTGATCAGCACGCCGGCCTGCGCGCCCCGGCCCGTCGCCGTCATGATCGACATCGGCGTCGCCAGACCCAGCGCACAGGGACACGCAATAATCAGGACCGCGACTGCCGACACCAATGCATAGGCGAATGCCGGAGACGGCCCCCAGACCGCCCAGGCGATGAAGGCAAGGATGGCGACGCCGATCACGGCAGGGACGAACAGGCCGGCCACGGAATCGGCGAGTTTCTGGATCGGCGCGCGGCTGCGCTGGGCGGCGGCGACCATCTCGACGATCTGGCTGAGCATGGTGTCGGCGCCGACCCGTTTTGCCGCCATGACAAGACTGCCAGTGCCATTGATCGTGGCGCCGGTAACCTTGTCGCCGGCGAGTTTTTCGACCGGGACGGGTTCGCCGGAAATCATCGACTCGTCGATCGAGGAGCGGCCCTCGATCACCACGCCATCGACCGGCACCTTTTCGCCCGGCCGCACGCGCAGAAGATCGCCGACCCGAACTTCTTCCAGCGGGATTTCCTCTTCGCGGCCATCCTCGCGGATCTCGCGGGCGGTCTTGGCGGCAAGATCGAGCAGCGCGCGGATCGCCGAACCCGTGCGCTCGCGCGCGCCGAGTTCCATCAACTGTCCAAGCAGGACCAGAACCACGATCACCGCGCCGGCCTCGAAATAGACCCCGACATTGCCATTGGCGCCTTTGAATCCGTCCGGAAAAATTTCCGGCGCCAGCACCGCGGCAACGCTGAACAGATACGACGCGCCGACGCCCATGGCGATCAAGGTGAACATGTTCAGGTTGCCGCTGATGACGGATTTGGCACCCCGCACGAAGAACGGCCATCCAGCCCAGAGAATTACCGGTGTGGCGAGGACGAATTCAATCCACAGCGTCGTGCGCTCGCCCAGCAATTCGCGCACGAAACCAAGCCCCACGAAGGGCCCCATCGTCAGCA
>PTKA01000293.1 GCA_002937525.1 Alphaproteobacteria bacterium MarineAlpha10_Bin3 | reverse complement strand
GCCATCAAGCAGCTTTGCCGGCGGGCCGGAATCGAGAAACTGGACGCCGGCCCGAAGGGGATGGTGCTGTCGTTCCGCGGCAACCGGTTCGCCAATCCGGCCGCGTTGATCGGCTATTTGCAGGACCGCGCGCCGGCGATCAAATTGCGTCCCGACCATAAAGTCGTCTGTGTCCAGGACTGGCTGCACGCCACTACCCGCATCGCCGGGGTTCGCCGGGTGCTGGGCGATCTGGCCGCCCTGGCCGAACAATAGCTCAAATAGCTCAGGCCAGATCGAACAGGGGATAGAAGGCTTCGGGTTCCTGTACGCCGGAAAGCGCATATTGCTTGTTGACGATGAAGAAAGGCGCGTTCTGGACGCCAAGCCGGCGCGCCGCCTTGTATTGCTGGCCGATATCGTTCGCGCCGCATTCCATATGCCGGGCCACGTCGGCGCGGTCCAGCCCGGATTCGGCCGCCAGCTCGATAAGATCCTCGATCCGGCCGATACAGCCGCCTTCGACCAGATAACGGCGAAAGAGCGTTTCGATCAGCGCGTCGAGATGCGGCGTATCGAGGGCGAAGCGGATCAGCCGATGGGCCTGGGTCGTGTTGGGCACCTGGTCGATGCGCCCGAAGTCGAAGGCGATCCCCTCGCTTTTGCCGACCCGCGCGATGGCGTTGTAAAATTTCCGCGCCTGGGCCGCGCCGCCGAATTTCGATTCCAGATAGGCGTTTCGCGAAATCCCGCATTCTGGCATATCGGGGTCGATCTGGTAGACTCGCCATCGAATGCGCGCATTGTCGATTTTGCGTTGCGCCAGGGCGCGTTCGAGGCGGCGCTTGCCGATGTAGCACCACGGGCAAATGGGATCGGCGAAGATATCGATCTGCATGACGGTTGGCTTGGCGTCACGTCCAGGCGAGCATATCGCGGGCCCGTGCAATCAGGCTGTCCGCCGTGTCGCCGCGTTCCGCCGAGGCGATGCCGCTTTGCGCCCAGACAAATCTGGTCTTCGAATCGCCGATATCGAATTGGGTACTTTGCAGCCCGTCGGTTATTCGTTCGCAGGCTCGCGCGGCGTCTCCGGGCTCGGCATCGGGGAACATGGCGCAGATTGTGGACGGATTGAGCCGGGCGGCGATATCCTCCACCCGCACCATGGCGCAGATGCGGTCGGCGACCTGCTGCATAAGCTGTGTCGCCACGCGCCGGCCATATTGTTCGCGCAGATACGCGACATTCAGCAACGAAAAAACCACCAGTGAAACAATACCCTGGCGCTTTGCGCCGCTTTCCAGAATACGCGAAAGATGGGCCCTCAAAAATGCTTCGTTATAAAGCCCGTTCAGGCTGTCTTGTGAGTTCTTTTGCAGGGTTGCGGTCAGGGGGCCGTGCAGGTTCCAGCGCAGGCGCTGCCGGCGGACCAGAAAACGCAAGGCATTGGCCAGAGATTCGCCGCCGCCCGATAGCGGCAATGCCATGCTCGCCCCTTGCCGGTAGGGCGTGTCGTCATGCAGGCCGGATTGGTTCGCGCTGGCGATAAGGACCGGCAGGTTGAACAGATTTATGGTATTGCGAATATGGCCGCACAGGAAATAGGCGCGCGCCATATCCTCGTTCTGGTCGACGGCGATGACCGCGGCGTCGAAGGTCTCCGTTCCTAGCCGGTCACGGGCGGCGATGGGCTGGGTTTCACGGATAATGTCGAATTCGCTCTGGCTGAGCGCTTGCGCCGCGCTGGCAACTGCTGGCGAATCGGTGCCGACGAACAGGACGCGGCATCTGGTTGGCGCAACCTCGTGGATGGCGTCCAGGGCGACCTCAACGCGGAATTCCGCCGCCGTGGCGACCCGGTCGATACATTCGGCGTACATCGTCGACAGGCGGACGAAGGGCCGCAGGCGGGCGAGGACGATATCATCGGCGGCGCCGGCGGCGATCATGTCGTCAAGACCGGATTCCAGCCCTTCGCGATGCGCCTGGGGCGTGGCTGCGGCGTTCAGCATGACAATGGGAATGTGCCGCGAGCCGGGGTCGCGTTTGAGCCGCCGGACCACCTCGAAGGCGTCGACATCGTCGAAACCGCCTTCCAGCAAAACGATGTCCGGCTGCCGCTCCGACACATAGGCGGGAACGTCGAGCCCGTTCGAAACCGCGTGGCCGGCATATCCGGCCGGGCCCAGCATTTCCACGCGGGCGACGGCGGCGGTGGCGTCGCCGCCGGCAACAACCACATTCGTTAAACGTGTCATGTTATCGTGTCCATATCCTGGCTTGACCTTTTCACCTGCACGGCAAACCATAGCCGAGGCTGGCGTTGATGCGCGAGCAAAAAGCACCGAATCGCAGTGGAGCGCGGAAATTGAGCCATTCACCCTTCGATACCGGCCTGGATAAGGGCGCGGCGAACTATACTGCGCTGTCGCCGCTGGGTTTCCTGAAGCGCAGCGCGCTGGTGTTTCCCGACAAGACCGCGATAATTTACGGCGATAGACGCCATAGTTACGCTGAATTCCATGCGCGCAGCCGGCGTCTCGCTTCGGCTCTCTCGCAGCGCGGCATCGGCGCCGGCGACACCGTGGCGGTGATGGCGCCCAATATTCCCGAAATGCTGGAATGTCATTTCGGCGTGCCGATGCTGGGCGCGCTGCTCAACCCGATAAATTACCGCCTGGATGCGGCCATGATCGCCTTCATTCTTGGCCATGGCAATGCCAGGGCGTTTATCGTCGACCGGCAATACGCGCCCGAAGCGACCCAGGCGTTGCGCCAGCTGGACGGCGATATCCTGGTCATCGATATCGACGATCCGGCGGTGCCAAGCGGCGGCAAGATCGGCGATACCGACTATGAGGCGTTCATTGCCGGTGGCGACCCGGATTACGCCTGGAGCGGTCCCGATGACGAGTGGGCGGATCTGTCGCTCAATTACACTTCGGGCACGACCGGCGATCCCAAGGGCGTGGTCTATCATCATCGCGGCGGCTATCTGAACGCCATCGGCAACGCCATGACCTTCGGGGTCAACGCGCAGTCGCGCTATCTTTGGACCCTGCCGATGTTTCACTGTCATGGCTGGACCTTCACCTGGGGGGTGACGGCGGTGGGCGGCACGCATGTCTGTTTGCGCGACGTCGATCCGGCGCTGATATTCGCGTTGATCGAAGAGCATGGCGTCACCCATATGTGCGGTGCGCCGGTCGTGCTTTCGGCCCTGATCCATGCGCCGGACGCGGTCAAGCGCCGCTTCGGTCACGTCGTGGACATCGCCACCGGTGGTGCTGCACCGCCCAGCACGGTCATCGCCGGGATGGAGGCGATGGGGTTTCGCGTGACCCATCTGTTCGGCATGACCGAATGTTACGGCCCGTCGACGGTGTGCGTCTGGCAGCCGCAATGGGCCGACCTGCCGCCCGATGAACGCGCCGCGCTGATGGCGCGCCAGGGGGTGCATTACATGACGCTGGAGGACCAGAACATCCTGGACCCGGAAACCATGGCGCCGGTGCCCGCCGACGGCAAGACCATGGGCGAACTCATGCTGCGCGGCAACACCGTGATGAAGGG
>PTKA01000292.1 GCA_002937525.1 Alphaproteobacteria bacterium MarineAlpha10_Bin3 | reverse complement strand
GCCCAGCCCTGGGGTGACGACCCCCGACGGCATGCCCAGCGAATGGGTCATGGAGACCGCATTGCCGTCGGCGTCGATGGCGCAGAGGTGGGTCGTGTCGCGCGATTCTTCTATCTTGTCGATGCGTTCCACATGGGCGACCTCGCCGCGTTCGATCGCCGCCGCCAGACCGGCCGCATAGGGTTTGGCGAGCAGTTCGTCCAGCGGCACATCGACGAAGCGCGGGTCGCCGACACGGGTATCCTTGTCGATGGTGGCGTATTTCATCGCCTCGGCGACGGTCCCGATATAGTCCGGCGAGTTGTGGCCCATCGCCGCGAGGTCGAAATTTTCCAGGATGTTGAGCATTTCCAGCACCATCACGCCGCCGCCGGGCGGCTGGTTGGTGGCGACCCGGTAGCCGCGATAGCTGGACCATAGCGGGTCCGCCCGGCCGGTGCGGTAGGCCTTCAAATCGTCCAGCGACAGCAGCCCGCCATGGGCCTGGATGTCGCCGGCGATTTCTTCGGCCAGATCGCCGCTATAGAACACATCGGCGCCGCCCCTGGCGATCCGCCGCAAAGTTTCGGCCATGTCGGGATTGCGCACCAGGCTGCCCAGTGCGGCGATTTCCCCGTTGGCGCCGCAATAGATGCGGCGGCCGGCGGCGGTAAATTTGATCTTGTCGGCGGTCGGAATCCGGCCATCGTCATCGCTGCGGGTCCAGAATTGATGGACATGCGGGCGGACGATGAAACCGGCGTCGGCCTGGTCGATCGCCGGCTGGCAGATGTCCTTCCAGTCCATCGTGCCGTGTTCTTCGGTGGCTTCGTGATACGCCTTGAGGCTGCCCGGCACCATGATCGACTGATAGCCGACTTCGTTGACCCGGCCCTTCAAGAAGAACCCGAACCCGTCGCGCGCTTCGCCTTCGATCAAATCTTCCCACATATCCTCGCGCACCGCCGCCGGCGCGCGGGTGTGAAAATCGATAAAGCCATGAAAATTCTTCTTCGGTAAATACAGATGCATCGTGCCGAACCCGGCCAGTCCGCACATCTGCGGATCGACCACGCCCTGCACCAGGGCGCAAACGATCGCCGCATCGACCGCGTTGCCGCCGCGCCGCAGCACGATAGCGCCGGCTTCGACCGCTTCGGGTTGGGGTGCGGTGATCATGCCGCGTTTCATATCGACCTCGCTGGATTGGGGCAAAATGCCGCCTTAGATCGCCTTGATCTCCCGGAATTTGGCAATCGCGGCGGCGTCATAGCCGAGTTCGCCCAGGATCTCATCGGTGTGTTCGCCAAGCTGCGGCGCGCGGCGGCGGATCGAACCCGGCGTCTTCGACAGCTTCACCGGCGTGCCGGCCACCGGGGCGGGGCCGGGCAGGCCCGGATAATCGACCGGCTGCATGAAGCCCGCTGCCTGGATATGGGGATCGTCGAGCGCCTGTTGCGGCGACAATACCGGTGCTGCCGGCAACCGCGCTTCTTCCAGCCCGGCCAGCGCCTGTTCGGTGGTCCGCGCAGCGCACCATTCGCGCATCCGGGCGCTGATGATTTCGCCGTGTTCGGCGCGGCTGTCGTCATCGGCGAAACGCGGATCGTCAAGCCAGTGTGTTTCGCCCATCAGCTTGGCCCAGCGGCGGTGCATTCCCGGCCCCAGGGCCAGCACGATGATCTGGCCATCGGTCGTGTCATAGGCGTCGGCCGGCGCGCTGAGCTGACCGCGATTGCCGCTGGCGACCCGGTTTTTTTGCACCAACGCCTGTTCGATCAAGGTGGCGTTGGCGTTGGTCAGCGCGGTGCCCAGCAGGGACCCCTCGACCTGCTGCCCTTCGCCGGTCGCCTTGCGGTGCATGATCGCCGCCAGGGTGCCCAGTGCCGCCAGCGTGGCGGTGCCGTAATCGACCCACGGATAGTAGGACCGCATCGGCTGTCCTTCATTGCCGGACAGGTACATAGCACCCGACATCGCCTGGGCGACAAGATCGAACCCGACCTTGGTCGCATAGGGGCCGGTGGTGCCGAACGCGGTCGCCGAGGTCAGGATTATGTCCGGCTTGATCGATTTCAGCGTGTCGTAGTCGAGCCCCAGCTTCACGCGGGCCGCTTCCGGCAGATTGGCGATGACGACATCGGCGCCGGCGATCAGGCGTTGCTGAATTTCGCGGCCTTCGGGCAATGTCGGGTCCAGGGTCATGCCGCGCTTGTTGCGGTTCATCTGCATGAACATCGCGCCGCTGCCATCGTCGCTCATCGGTACGACATGGCGGTCTTCGCTGCCGCCGATCTTGTCGATGCGCACCACGTCGGCGCCGAAATCGCCAAGCAACGCGCCGCACCAGGGACCGGCGATATAACGGCCGAAATCGAGAACCTTGATGCCGTCCAGTACGTTCGTCATGGCGTCATTCCTTCGCTGGCCTGGGGAAATATTTTAGCGCCCAATCGTAAGCCATCGGCAAGCCGGGCGGCAAGCGTTCGACCAGAAGGGATAAAATAGAATATTGCTACAACCGCCAAAGGAATCCGTTTTTTCCTTATCATCCATTAACATTTCTTAACATCGCGGCCGGCGCACGCGATGGGGCATCGCCCGCGGTTGGCAATAGCCCGGCGATCCTGGCCTGCAAGGTCAGCGCGCGCGCCGCCGCATGATACTGGCGGTCTTCGATGGCATGGGCATAGACCGATTCCAGCTTGGCCAGGATGGTGTCTTCGTCGCGGCAATGCTGGCGCGCGACATCGGCGCGCAAGGCCGCGATGCGGGCCCGGACATCGCGCCGGTCCAGCAGCCGGCACGCCTGCACCGCTGCCCCCAGCGGTTCGTACCCCGCCGACCGCACCGCTTCGGCGCCGACCGGCCGGCGCACATAATAGCGGCAGAACAGCTCCTGCCGTTCGTTCAGTTCGGAATTTCCGTTCATATTCCTCTCTCCGTTGGGTCTTGAAGAATGGAATATAATCTATAATAGGAATTAAGTCAATATCCTTGCAGCGGCAACCGCCGCGTCAAATCTTCACGAATACCGCGCCGTCCTCGACTTTGACTTCATAGACCTGGAGGTCCTCGACCAGGGGCGCGCACAGCATCTTGCCGGTCTTGATGTCGAAGCGGCCTTCATGCAGCGGACATTCGATTTCGCCATTTTCCTGGAACCCGTCGGCCAGCGAGGCGAAAGCGTGGGTGCAGATATTGTGGGTTGCGTAGATATCGCCGTCGATATTGTAGAGGGCGATTTCCTCGCCGCCGACGGTGAATTTCTGCGGATCGTCCGGTTGAATGGCGCTGGCGTCGGTGACGCGCTGCCAGGTTTCGTCGCTCATGGTTCCAAATGCCCCCGATTATTCGTGGCCGGCGGAAAATATATAGATTCCACGGCCATCGATTCCTAGTCTATTTTTGCCCCATCATGCCGTTGAGCGAACTTGACCTTTCCGCAATCCTGGTGATCGCATTCGCCTATCTGCTGGCCGGGGTCGCCAAGGGAAGCGTGGGGTTCGGTCTGCCGCTGATCGCCGTGCCGATCGTGGCGAGCATCGTGCCGGTGCCAACGGCGATTGCGCTGACCTTGGCGCCGATCCTGATA
>PTKA01000291.1 GCA_002937525.1 Alphaproteobacteria bacterium MarineAlpha10_Bin3 | reverse complement strand
TGCCCAAACGCTCGAACGCTTCGGCCATGTCGATGGCTGCTTCGCCAATGCCGGGGTCAACGGGCGCGGCGCGCTGACCCCGTTCGTCGAGATGACGACGCAGACCTGGGAGCGCATCATGGGGGTCAATCTTTACGGCACGTTCTTTACCTTCCGCGCCGCCGCCCGCCATATGATCGAACGTGGCAAGGGCGGCCGGCTGGTCGCCACGGCCAGCCTAGCGGCCTTGTCCGGGGCGGCGCGCAACCAGCATTACGCCGCGACCAAGGGTGCCTTGGTTTCGATGATCTATGCGCTGGCGGTGGAGCTGGCCCGCCATGGCATCACCGCCAACGCAATCCTGCCCGGCTGGATCGAAACCGCGATGACGCAAAGCGCCTTCGACTGGGAGAAATTCGCCAACGCCGTCAAACCGCGCATCCCGATGCGGCGCTGGGGCGATGGCGACGATTTCGGCGGCATCGCCGTCTACCTCATGTCCGACGCCAGCGCCTATCATAATGGCGATATCCTGCTGATCGACGGCGGGTATCAGAAGTTTTAAGGCAAGCAAAGAGCGCGGCGGAATTTACGGTCGCGTTTCAGGCGCCATTCGCGGCGCTGGGCTTGCTCGCGCGTCGGGTAGCGTTCGGCATAAAGCAACGCCCAGTGGCGGCCGCGCGTCGAACGCGCACCGGTCCCGGCATTGTGCCGCGCCAGCCGCCGGTCCAGATCGAGCGTCCAGCCGACATAGGTGCGGTAGCCGCCCTTGCCGTGGCTGCCAAGGACGTAAACGAAGCAGTCTTCGGGCGCGATCAAAGCCGCGTGCCGCGCATATCTACCCCTACCAGACTGGCCAATTTCCGCCGGGCAGTGTACATCCCGGCGCGTGTGTTTGTTAGCGCGGCGATGAAAGAACGAAAGCCATGTATATCCCCGAACCCTACGCGGTTGGCGACCGCGAGGTGCTGTACGGCGTCATCAAGGAAAACAATTTCGGCCTGCTGATCAACCAGGCCGAAGGCGCGCTTTTCGCCACCCATCTGCCGTTTTTGATCGAAGGCTATGTGCTGGTTGCGCATATGGCGCGGGCCAATCCGCAATGGCGGTCTTTTGCCGCCGGCCGCGAGGTCCTGTGCATCTTTCAGGGGCCGCACGCCTATATCTCGCCGCGCTGGCACCACTCCACCAACACCGTGCCGACCTGGAACTATGTCGCGGTGCATGTCTATGGGGTGCCGGAAATTATCGACGATCCGGCAGCCGCCCTGGCCGCGCAGGTGCGGCTGGTCGATGCGCATGAATCGGGCCTTGAGCGGCCCTGGTCGGTGGATGAACGCGACCCGGATATGATCGGCGGCCTGCTGCGCGCAATCGTCAATTTCCGCATCCCGGTTTCGCGCATCGAGGGCAAGTTCAAGCTGGACCAGAAGAAGACCGCGGCCGACCGGGCCGGTATCGTCGCCGGGCTGGAAGAGCGCGGCGATCCGGCGGCGCGCGCGCTGGCGACGCTGATGCGAAAATAGCCCGGCGGCGAATTTTGGCGTTATACTACGGCGAATATAGAGGAAAGCGATCCATGCATCTGACCCCCGAACAACGCGAACAGTTCGATGTCGAGGGCTATATCTTCCTGACCGACCTGTTCGACGCGGACGAAATGGCGACCCTGAACCGGGAGGCGCACCGGATATTTGCCCTGGAGCGTACGGAAATCGTGCGCGAAAAGGACGGCAAGACGGCGCGCACCGCCTTTGCCGCCCAGAACTACAATGAAGCCTTCCGCCGGCTCGGCCGGCATCCACGACTGGTGGCACCGGTGCAACAACTGCTTGGCGGCGACGTCTACATGCACCAGTTCAAGATCAACGCCAAGGCCGCCTTCAATGGCGATGTCTGGCAATGGCATCAGGATTACGGCACCTGGTCGCGCGACGATTTGATGCCGGAACCGCGGGCGATGAACATTGCCTTGTTCCTGGAGGACGTGACCGAATTCAACGGCGCGCTGATGTTCATCCCGCGCAGCCATAAGGGCGGCGTCATCGAGGCCGGCCACGACCGGCAAACCACCAGCTACCCGCTATGGACCATCGACGATGCGACGATTGCAAGGCTGGTCGATGAAGGCGGCATCATCGCGCCCAAGGGCAAGGCCGGGTCGGCGATGCTGTTCCACTGTAATCTGGTGCATGGCAGCCCATCCAATATGTCGCCGCATGACCGCACAATCGTCTATCTCAGTCTTTGCCATGTCGATAACCACATCCGCCGCTTCAAGCGCGCCGAGTGGATCGCGCATCGCGACTTCGCGCCGATTGAAAGCCTGGACGACGATTGCTTGAAGACCCTGGAACCGACACCCTAAGCGACCCGCCGAAACCGGGACACAGGGTTGCGTAAATCGCAATTGTCCCGGACCCCGAAGGGGCGCAGATACACCGTCATTGTAATCCACGATGATGGGTCAAGGCGTCATGGCGGCAATCCGCACCAAGGATCTGAGCGACAACGCGCGCGGCGCGCTCAACATGCTGACCGGGGTATTCCTGTTCACGGTGATGGAGGCGATGGTCAAATGGCTGGTGGCCGATTATCCGGTCCACCAGATCATCTTCTTTCGGTCGGCTTTTGCGTTGATCCCGTGCGGCTATTTCGTCTGGCGGGCGGGCGGTATGGCCACCTTGCGCACCCGGCGCAGCCATATTCACCTGATGCGCGGCGCCATCGGCCTGGCAGCGATGGGGTGTTATTTCTTTGCCTATTCGCAGATGGCCCTGGCCGACGCCAAGGCGATCCTGTTTTCCGCGCCGCTGTTCATGACAATATTGGCGATACCGCTGCTGGGCGAGCGGGTTGGAATCTATCGCTGGAGCGCCGTCCTGGTCGGCCTCGCGGGCGTGCTGATTATCTTGAATCCGGGAAGCGCGATGCTTCAGATCGGCACCCTTGCCGCGGTCGGCGGCGCGATTTTCTATGCGCTGGCGGTCATCACCGTACGCCATCTTGGCGCCACCGAAAGCGTCGCCAGCATCACCTTCTACTTCACTTTGATCGGGGCCGTCGCCAGTGCTGGTCTGGTCGGCGTCTTCGGCTGGATCACGCCAACGCCGGGCGACCTGGCGATGCTGGTGGCGATCGGGTTGATCGGCGGGGTCGGGCAATACGCCATGACCCGCGCCTTTCGTCTGGCCGAGACGGCGGCGATTGCCCCGCTCGACTACACATCGATGGCCTGGGCGATCTTGCTGGGATATCTGATCTGGGGCGATGTGCCGTCGCTGGCGGTTTTTGCCGGCATCACGCTGGTCGTCGCCAGCGGGCTGTTCATCCTCTACCGCGAGCAGCGGATGGCGCGCATACGGCCCAGCAAACTGCCGCGCCTGCGGTGACGCCAACGACCGCCACGCCACGGCGCATCTGGGCATTATACCAAGGAGCGCTAATAAGAACCGATAGTCCCCATGTCCGTCCTAGGGCTTATATGACCCGCCTCACAATATGCCAGTGTCGAGGGTTACGCCGAATAGTCCTGTGCCTTTCCTCATGCATAGGAGACGGGTCATGGAAGATGTTTGGTCTTGCCCGGGAAAAG
>PTKA01000290.1 GCA_002937525.1 Alphaproteobacteria bacterium MarineAlpha10_Bin3 | reverse complement strand
TTGGATTTACGGGCTGATGCCCGAAGTGGCCGAGTTCCGCCGGCGCGGGTCCATGGAACTATCCGGCGGACAGCAGAAATTCGTCGCCTTCGCCCGCGCCCTGATTGTCGGCAAACGTCTGTTGCTGCTGGATGAGCCGAGCGAAGGAATTGCGCCGATCTTTGCCCAGCGCATGAGCGAGATCATGAAAAACCTCAAGGACGAAGGCGAATCGGTGCTGGTCGCGGAATCCAACGACACCCACGTCGCCGGAATACTGGACCGCACATTCGTGATCGAACGCGGCAGTATCGTTTCCAGTTGAACCGAACGGCCGCAGCTTTCCAGCCGCATTTACGCGAATAATCTTTGATTGGATTGAGCGATGCGCCGCGCTAGGCTTGCCAGGCACGGCGTGGCATGGGTCCGGTTACGCGGCCCCATGACCCTGCCTGGTTTTGGAAAGCGAGGATTTTCATGGATTTCGGCCTGTTCAATCTGTTGCAGCATCGTGACCGCTCCACATCGCCACAACAGGTGATCGAAGAGGCGCTGGAGCATACCAGGCTGGCCGAAGAACTCGGCTTCAGCCGGGTCTGGTTCGCCGAACATCATTTTTCCAACTACAGCCTGTGCCCGTCGCCGATGATCCTGTGTACCCAGGCGGCGGCCATGACGACGCGGATCCGGATCGGCAGCGCGGTCCTGATCCTGCCGCTGCATGAACCGGCCCGCGTGATCGCCGAAATCGCCCTGGTCGACGTGCTGTCGGGCGGCCGGCTCGATGTCGGCGTCGGCAGCGGCTACCAGCATTATGAGTTTGAGCGGCTGGGCGCGGATATTTCCCGCAACAAACAGGCCTTCAACGAAATGCTCGACATGATCGAACTGGGCCTCAGTCAGGCGACCTTCAGCTACAAGGGCGAATTCTTCGAGCAGCTCCAGACCGCCATAAATGTGCGCCCGGTGCAAAAGCCGCGCCCGCCGATCTGGATCGCCGGCGGCGACCCCAACAGCCACCGGCGCTGTGCGCGCGACGGCTATATTCCGTTCATATCGGGTGGCATCGACGGCCCGGACCGGATCAAGAAGATGCGCGAACAAGTCGAGCGATGTTATGTGGAGGAAGGCAAGGACCCGGCGACGGTCCCCCTGGGCGTGCTGCGTTTCGTGTGCGTCAGCGACGATCAATCCATCATCGACCGCTATGTCGACGGGGCACGGTTTCAAAAGCGCATCGCCATGTCGCTGCGCCACCGCCGCGAATCCATGGTTGACGACTATATGGTCGATGAGGCGCCGTTCCCCAACGAACCGTCACTCGACGAAATCGCCAGGAACATCGTCGTCGGCAATGCGCAAATTGTGGCCGAACGCCTTTGCCAGGAAATCGAACTCTACGGCCCGCGCCATATGAGCCTGTATTTCGCCGTCGGCGACCTGCCAAGCAAGGCGGCTATGGAATCGATGGCGCAATTCGCAACCAAAGTCGTGCCGATGATCGAGGCGCATTTCGGCAAGCCGCTGGCGGAAATCTGCGACGTGCCGATGCCATCGCAAACCATCCAGGCAGCGGCGGAGTAGCAATTTTTGCGGCCAACCGCGCCGGTCAGCGATCCTTGTTGTAGACGTAGATTGGGCTGCTCCAGGCCTGGAAACCGTCTTCGGTGGTGACGCAGACCCAGATCGGATTGTCGCCGGCCGGGTGCAGCGCGATTTCCAACTCCGTGGTTAGCGAAAAAATGGTGTTTTCTTCCGGCAGCCGGAAGGCGCGCAGTTTGCGCTCCAGGCCGCCGGCTTCCATGACCGAATCCTCCAGGCCGATATCGGCGAGCGGCAAAGCCAGCGTGCCGAGGCTGGTCGTCACCGTCAGCTCACCCGAACCGTCGGTGTCCAGCCAGGCGTCGAAGCCGCCGAAATTGCCGGTGGTGATGGCGTCGAAGACAACGGTGTCGGAGCCTTGCTGTTCGAGCAGGCGTTCGTGATTGAAGGCGTTGATTTTCGCGATGCGCTTAATCGTCGCGCCGCGGAATTGCGCCTTGCCTTTCCAGTTGGTCTCACGGCCGCGGCCGCGATATTCGGCCCCGCTCCACACCACCCGGATGCGGTCGCCAAGATCGCCCGTATCGTAGCCGCGCGCGGTATGCACTGTGTCGAAGCCATTGCGAATTTCGACCCGCTCGATCGGCGACTGGGTGGCGACTTCGACCCGCAATGTCAAAGTCGCATCGTCGCTCTGTACGATATCGCCCATCATCGCTTGCGTGACCGTTTGCGACGTGGCGTCGTCGAAGGCTTTGGGATCGCGGTCGAAAAGCTGCCCGGATGTGGCGAAACCGGCCCGCACATCGAGGAACATACGGGTTCCGGTGGTGCCGTAATGGTGGCGCTTGCGCAGGCAATCGAAGATGCCGTCGCGGGTCAATTCTTCGGTCAGGAAGCAGGTCAGACCGCCATAGGCGCCGAACATCGACGCCCCCGGATAGCTCGCCCCGGGGCGGCCCTTATGGCCGTCGCTGTTGCACACCACGCCGCTGCGATGGCCAAGCGGAAAGCCATCGGTCAGCAGCCATTCGAAGGTGCCCCAGGCGGAATGGATTTCCATCGCCGTTTCCAGCTTGGGATCATGGGCGTATTCGATATCCGCATAGCGCCCGCCGACATGGGCGAAAATCACGCAGTCCTCATCGGCCAACGCCTCGAACAGCAGATTGGCGTTCGGCGCGTCGCTGTCCAGATCGTGCCGTTCGGGCAGCAAGGCGTGGCTGGAACGGCGGATCGCCCGGCCTTCGGTGCGGAAAAAGACGTTGCGGTCGCCGCCGACCGCAGTGTTGCCGGACCACTCATAGCCGGGGAAGGTCACGAAACGGCCGTCCTGGTGATGATGCGCGGTCAGATCGTTGAGGAAGGCCCAGAAGGCGTTATTGACCTGAAAGTCGTTGGCCTGGTGGCTGGTGGCGTCAAGAAAAGCGCGGTCGCGGGCGAAATCGAAATACGCGCGCGAGGTGCCGATACCGATGGATTCACCGCTCTGCCCGTGCAGATCGGCCCAGTAGCCGCCATAGCGGCCGGCGCGGATCATCATCGGGTGCGACCGGGCGATGACCGCGCCGCTGGCTTCGTTTCGCACCGTGATGCGCAGTTCGCCGGGTTCATCGACGCTCAGCCCCTCGAAGGTCACGGCGCGGTTGCCGCGCGTATAGTCGTAACGGGCCGGCAGGTTATTGACCGGCAGGGTGGTCTCGAAAATGAGGGCGCCATGCGCCCGTTCGGTCGGGTTGCCCCATTTGTCTTCGGCCTTGAGGCCGAACTGGAAGGTTTCGCCGGGCCGGCGCAGGCTGCTCAGCACGGCGCGCCAGACGACCGGCTCGCCGGGCACGATGGAGATCGCCGGGGTGTTGGGGATCGGCGTGAAATGGCCGACCGCGCAAACGTCGGCCAGGACCTTGAACTCGAACCCGTCTTCGACAAAGGTCTGCATCCGCATGCCGGGCGACCCGCCGCTGGTATCGCCGAAAACGACGGTAATGGTGTCGCCTTCGCTCAAATAGCCGCCGGAAACACCGATGGTCAGGGACTTCCAGCGCGGCCGGGCCGACG
>PTKA01000029.1 GCA_002937525.1 Alphaproteobacteria bacterium MarineAlpha10_Bin3 | reverse complement strand
GCCAACGGTCTTGGCAACACCTTGGCGCCGCAACTGGCGCTCGACGCGGGTATCCTGAAGGGAACGGGCTTGGCCGTGCGCGCTTTGCGCGGCGAGGGGTTACACCGCGATATCGGTTTCGCCTGGCGGCGCGGAACCCGCCGGCGCGACGAGTTCGATACCCTGGGACGCGCCGTCGCCAAATACGCGGCGCGGTGATTCACGCTCCCCTGGACATCACCACGCCGCAACGGCGGCACTGGACCTTTTCGACACCGCCGGCGCCGCCAAATCCCAGCGTCACGTCGATAATCTTGAAATCGTGAATGCCAAGCCAACAAAGTAGGCGGCCAAGCAGGCTGACAAGGTCCATCTTAATGACCCCCGCTTACAAGCAGCGCCGCCAGAAGCAGGACAAACAGGCAAAATCCCATGGGCGTCCGGCGCTTTAATTTCGGCGAAGGGAAGGGTGCCACGGCGAGTGCCGCGAATATCAGCAGGCCCGCCATCAGCATGGGTATGAAGGCCGCACCCAGCCATGGTGCCGCCAATTGCAGCAGGCAGAGAAACACAATCATGTAATCGGGCGAAAGACCGATATGCGCGCGCTCAGGCACGAATTCATAGCTGTAGCGGACTGCAATCGCCATCAGGTAGAGCAGCGCCACGGGCAGGGATGCCATCTGCAAGCCGGTGGCGGTTAGAAGAAACAGGGCGGGAAATATGCCCTTGGTGACGTAGTCCGCAAAGCAATCCAGATGGGCCCCAAAATGCTTGAAAGCGGGGTTTCGCCCAACAGCCCGCCGAGCCGCCCATCCGTCCGCGTAATCCATGACAAGGGCCAATGCGGCAAGGGCCAGGCCTAATGCGGGCCGGTCCGATAAAATTAACCAGCAGGCCAGGAAGGAGAGCGCCAGGCCGCCCATCGTTATCAGATTGGCCACGTCGGCAAGATAGGCCAGCATGCCTGGTCGCGGTGCACGTAACGGTTCTGGCGACGGACCCGTGGCGGCTTTGTTTTGGGTTAATGTTTTGGTCGACATTTTTCCGATACTTCAAAATTCACCTTATAGTACCCAATAACTTGCCGCTCCCACACTCCTATTTGACCGTATAATTAGCGCCCGGACGATTTACGCTTGCTGGAATAATAACTGTGGCATAATGTATACCACAGTTATTATTCCAGCCCATTCGAGTACCCGCCGTCATGTCCATCGCCGCCGCCTTCGTGCAGCCGATCGAAGAGGTCCAGTCTCTGAAGGACCGGACCTACGATGCACTGAAAGGCGCCATCACGACGATGGATATCTATGCCAGCGATGCTCAACTCCGGCTGGACGAACGCGAGCTGTCGGCCCGGCTCGGGGTCAGCCGCACGCCAATACGCGAGGCGCTGGCCCGGCTGGAGCAAGAGGGGCTGGTGCGTATCGTGGCGCGCAAGGGCGTCTTTGTGGTGCGCAACCCCAAAAGCGAAATACTACAGATGATTACGGTCTGGGCGGCGCTGGAAAGCATGGCCGCGCGGCTGATAACGCAGCATGCCGGCGATGCGGAAATCGCCTCGTTGCGCGAACTGTTCGCGTCCGCTCAAGGTGCTGGCGGCCACGCCAATATCGACGAGTATTCGGACCGTAATATCGCCTTTCACCAGTCGATCCTGCGCATGAGCCGATGCGATTTGCTGGTCGATATGGCGGATAATCTGTTCGTTCATATGCGCGCCATCCGCGCCAGGACAATATCCGAGGACGACCGGGCCAGCCGGTCGATCATTGACCACATGAATATCATCGAAGCGCTGGAACGGCGGGATACAGCGCTGGCGGAAATTCTGGTCCGCCAGCATACGCTGGATCTTGCGGCCCATGTCGAAAAAAACGTGCATTATCTGGGTTAGAACGAAGACTTTAGCGTTCGGCGAAGGGCGCAGGGGAGATAAAAATGGCGGATGAACGAGTAGAAGAGGCGGCGTTAACGGATGGCTTTAACCTTGTCATTGATGCTCTCAAGCTGAACGATATCAACACGATCTACAACGTACCCGGGATCCCGATCACGGATTTAGGGCGTTATATGCAGGCTGCGGGAATGCGAGTTTTGTCTTTCCGGCATGAACAAAACGCGGGCTACGCGGCTGCAATTGCAGGTTTCCTGACCAAGAAACCCGGCATTTGTCTTACCGTTTCCGCGCCCGGATTTCTCAACGGGTTGACAGCGCTCGCACACGCCACGACCAACTGCTTTCCGATGATCCTGATTAGCGGTTCGTCCGAGCGCAAGATCGTGGATTTGCAGCAGGGCGACTATGAGGAAATGGACCAGTTGGCCATCGCCAAACCGCTTTGCAAGGCCGCATACCGTGTATTGCATGCCGAAGACATCGGCATCGGCATTGCGCGCGCGATCCGCGCCGCCGTATCCGGGCGTCCCGGCGGGGTCTATCTTGACCTGCCGGCGAAGGTCTTTGCGCAAGTCATGGATGCCGAGGCGGGTGCGAGGTCACTGGTCAAGGTAATCGACGCGGCGCCGCGCCAACTTCCCGCCCCTGAATCGGTCAAGCGCGCGCTCGACGTGCTCAAAGGTGCCGAGCGCCCCTTGATCATTCTGGGCAAGGGGGCGGCCTATGCGCAGGCCGATGACGCGATCCGCGCGTTTGTCGAAGCGAGCGGTATCCCCTATCTGCCGATGAGCATGGCCAAGGGACTATTACCCGACACGCACCCGCAATCCGCCGGCGCCGCGCGCTCGCTGGCGTTAAAACAAAGCGATGTGGTCATGTTGATCGGCGCCCGGCTCAATTGGCTCCTGTCGCACGGCAAGGGAAAAGCATGGGGTGATGCGCCCAAGAAATTCATACAGATCGATATTGAACCCAAGGAAATGGATAGCAACGTCGAAATTGTGGCCCCGATCGTTGGCGATATCGGTTCCTGCGTTCAGGCGTTACTGGACGCCATGGGCAAGGACTGGGCCGCGCCCCCGCCAGCGTGGACCGGCGCGATCCGGGAAAAAGTCGAAGCCAACGTCGCCCGCATGGCGCCGCGATTGCGCAACAACAACGTGCCGATGGATTACCAGGGCGCGCTTGGGGCGCTGCGCACGATCATTAAAGAACGGCCGGACGCGATCCTGGTCAATGAAGGCGCGAACACCCTCGATTTTGCTCGCAGTATCATCGATATGTATCAGCCCCGCAAACGGCTCGATGTCGGAACCTGGGGCGTCATGGGGGTCGGTATGGGCATGGCGATAGCCGCGGCGGTGGAAACCGGCAAGCCCGTGCTGGCGATTGAAGGCGACAGCGCCTTTGGGTTCTCGGGCATGGAGATTGAAACGATCTGCCGTTACGGCCTGCCGGTCTGTGTCGTGGTCTTCAATAATGGCGGCATCTATCAGGGCACCGGTGTCAATCCCTCTGGCGGATCGGACGTTTCAACAACCGTGTTTGTCAAGGACGCCCGTTACGAAAAGATGATCGAAGCGTTTGGCGGCGTCGGCGTCTATGCAACGTCCCCGGATGAGCTGAGCCAGGCCGTGAATGCGGCCATGGATTCTGGTCGGCCAACGCTCGTGAACGCCGTCATCGACGAAGCGGCGGGGACCGAAAGTGGCCGTATCGGCAATCTCAATCCGCAACGTGTCGTTGCCAAGAAATAACCAAATTGAATTAAAACCACCCGCAGGTACAGGATCGATACAATGAGCAAAGCCCTTGAAGGCGTTCGTATTCTCGATATGACCCATGTGCAGTCGGGACCGACCTGCACCCAGTTGCTGGCCTGGTTTGGCGCCGATGTGATCAAGGTCGAACGCCCCGGAACCGGTGACGCCACGCGCGGGCAATTGCGCGACATTCCCGATGTCGACAGCCTGTATTTCACCATGCTGAATCACAACAAGCGCGGCATTACGCTGAATACGAAATCGAAGTCCGGCAAGGAAATTTTCGAAAAACTGATCAAATACTGCGACGTAATGGTGGAAAATTTCGCGCCCGGTGCGCTCGACCGCATGGGATTTTCGTGGGAGCGTATCCAGGCACTCAACCCGCGCATGATCTACGCTTCGGTGAAGGGCTTCGGGCCCGGTCCGTTTCAGGACTGCAAGGTCTATGAGAACGTCGCCCAATGCATCGGCGGCGCCGCCTCGACGACCGGCATGATCGGCGATGTGCCGCTGGTGAGCGGCGCGCAGATCGGCGACAGCGGTACCGGAATGAATCTGGCCCTCGGCATCGTCACTGCGCTGTTTCATCGTACCCATTCGGGCAAGGGACAGCGCGTGGAATGCGCGATGCAGGATGGCGTACTCAATCTTTGCCGGGTCAAGTTGCGCGACCAGCAGCGGCTGGCGCATGGCCCGCTGACCGAATACCCGCAATACCCCAATGGCGAATTCGGCGCCGCTGCGCCGCGCGCCGGCAATTCGTCGGGCGGCGGCCAGCCGGGCTGGATCGTGAAGTGCAAGGGCTGGGAGAACGACCCGGACGCCTATTCCTATGTCATCGCCCAGGCCGGCGCATTCCCGGCGCTGGCCAAGGTGATTGGCCATGAAGACTGGCTCGAAGACCCGCAATGGAACACGCCCAAGGCGCGATTGCCGAAGCTGGAGGAGATGTTCGGCGAGATCGAAAAATGGACCATGACCAAGACCAAGTTCGAGGTGATGGATATTCTCAATCCGCTGAACGTGCCCTGCGGGCCGATCCTGTCGATGAAGGAAATTGCCGAGGAACCGTCTTTGCGCAAAACCGGCACCATCGTCGAGGTCGATCACCCCGAACGCGGTAAATATCTGAGCGTCGGCAACCCGATCAAGCTGTCCGACTCGCCGACCGACGTGACGCGCTCGCCCTTTCTTGGCGAACATACCGATACGGTGCTGGGCGAGATCGGCATGAGCGACGAACAGATCGCCGAGGCGCGCGCCGCCGGCGCGGTGTAACAAGGAGAGATAAAAATGCGGATAATTTTACACGGCCAACAGGCCTTCGGCGAAGCCGTCCTGAAAGCGCTGCTCGATCGCGGCGAAGAGGTTGTTGCGGTCTATTGCGCGCCAGACCGCGAAGGCCGGCCGGTCGATCCGATCAAGACTTTGGCGCTGGAAAAGGGCCTGCCAGTCCATCAACCCCAATCGTTCAAGGAGCCTGATTTGTGGGCGCAATGCGCGGCCCTGAAACCCGACCTTGGAGTCATGGCCTATGTCACCAAATTCGTGCCCGAGAAATTCCTCAGCATCCCGACCCATGGCACGATCCAGTATCATCCCTCCTTGTTGCCATTGCACCGGGGGCCAAGTTCGATCAACTGGCCGATTATCATGGGCTCGACCAAAACCGGGCTCAGCATCTTCTGGCCCGATAACGGGCTCGATACCGGACCGATCCTGTTGCAAAAGGAAGTCGATATCGGTCCCGACGAGACGCTTGGCAGCATCTACTTCAATCAGCTTTTCCCGATGGGGGTCGATGCCATGCTCGAAGGCGTCGATCTGGTGCGCGATGGCAAGGCGCCGAAAATCATCCAGGATGAATCGAAACAGACCTATGAAAGCTGGTGCCGCAAGGCCGACGCCGAAGTCGATTGGTCCAAACCCGCCGCCGAGGTCTATAATTTGATCCGCGGTGCCAATCCGCAACCGGGCGCGTGGACCATGCATGACGGCAAGGTTCTGCAAATTTTCGACAGCGCCGCCTCCGACGCTACCGGCGGTGCGCCGGGCGAGGTGATCGCCATCGACGAAACCGGCATCACGGTTGCGGCAAGCGGTGGCGCTGTCCTGGTCAAGCGGGTGCGGCCCGAAGGCGACAAGAAAATATCCGCCGGCGATTTCGTTGCCGCCAGCGGCTTGGCGGTCGGCGCAAGGTTCGGGTGAGATTGCGATGAAATATGCACTGGATGGCGTTCGGGTCAGCGGCGATGACTATTTTATTGCACCCACCGCCGTGGTCATCGGTAATGTCCGCCTGGACCGGCGCGCCAGCGTGTGGTGGAACGCGGTGGTGCGCGGCGATAACGAGCCGATCCATATCGGCGAAAACAGCAATGTCCAGGATAGCTGCATCCTGCACACCGATATCGACTTTCCGCTGATTATCGGCAAGAACGTCACCATTGGCCATGGCGCGATTCTGCATGGCTGCGTCATCGGCGACGGGTCGCTGATCGGGATTGGCGCCGTGGTGCTGAACGGGGTCAAGATCGGGCGCGGCTGCATTATCGGGGCCAAGGCGCTGGTGCCGGACCTTAAGCAAATCCCCGACAATTCGGTTGTCATGGGTACGCCCGGCAAGATCGTGCGCGAGGTCACCGATGCCGACCGGGCGATGATCAAGGAAACGGTTGATTTCTACGTCGATAATCAAGCCCGCTTTCGCGCCGGATTGACGCCGGACGAGACATAGCGGCATTCTACAAAAAACCAGGGCAGAGGGTATTATGGCACAAAAATACAACACCATGATCATGGGCGCGTCCTACGGGTCGCTGCTGGCGATCAAGCTTCTGCTTGCGGGGCATAATGTGAAGCTGATCTGCTTGCCCGATGAAGCCGATCTTATCAACCGCGAAGGCCAGCTGGTCCGCATGCCGGTGCGCGGCCGCGAAGGGCTGGTCGATATTCATTCGCGCGATCTGCCGGGCGATCTGTCCGCCGCGGCGACCGATGCGGTCGACCCCAAGGACTATGATCTGATCGCGCTGGCGATGCAGGAACCGCAATTCAGCTCGCCGGGCGTGCGTGAACTGCTTGATAATGTGGCGAAGTCGGGCGTGCCCTGCATGTCGATCATGAACATGCCGCCGCTGCCTTATATGGCGCGTATTCCGGGCCTCGATATCGAGGGTCTCAAGCAGTGCTACACCGATGCTTCGGTCTGGGACAGTTTCGATCCGGCACTGATGACGCTGTGCAGCCCCGACCCGCAGGCGTTCCGTCCGCCTGATGAGCCGACCAATGTGCTGCAAGTCGCGTTGCCGACAAACTTCAAGGCGGCGCGTTTCGAGTCCGAAGAACACACCGCAATTTTGCGCCGCATGCAGTGGGATATCGAAGCCATCCGCTTCGATACCGGCGACGGCGAGGTTGAATTACCGGTCAAGCTGAAGGTGCATGAATCGGTTTTCGTGCCGCTGGCCAAGTGGAGCATGCTGCTGACCGGCAATTACCGCTGCATTCAGGAACACGATATGCGCTCGATCAAGGATTCGGTGCACAGCAATCTCGAAACTTCGAAAGCGGTCTATGAGTGGGTTGGCGAAGTTTGCCGCACGATTGGCGCATCGCCCGAAGATCAGGTGCCGTTCGAAAAATACGCCAACGCGGCCAATGGCCTGGCCAAGCCGTCTTCGGCGGCGCGCGCACTGCTTGCCGGCGCGCCCAATATTGAGCGCGCCGATTGCCTGGTGCGCACGATTGCCGCACAGCAAGGTATGCACAACGATGTCGTTGACCGGACCGTGGCCTCGGTCGATGCCTGGCTGAAAGCCAACCGCAAGAAGGCGTCTTAACGCACCGCCATTCGTCCGGGGTGGTCCGAGGGCACCGTGCCGAAAAAATATCTGAACAAGATACTCAACGCCCGCGTCTATGACGTGGCCAGGGAATCGACGCTGGAGGAAGCAGCGAAGCTGTCGGCCCGGCTGGCCAACACTGTGCTTATCAAACGCGAAGATTTGCAGCCGGTGTTTTCGTTCAAGCTGCGCGGCGCCTACACCAAAATTCTAAGCCTGAGCGCGGCCGAGCGTGAACGCGGCATCGTCGCCGCTTCGGCCGGCAATCACGCCCAGGGCGTGGCGCTGGCGGCGCGGAAATTGGGCGTCCCGGCGACCATCGTGATGCCGCGCACGACGCCGGAAATCAAGATCGAGGCGGTCGCCAACTGGTCGCCGCGCATCGTGCTGCATGGCGACGACTACCAGGAGGCCTATGAGAAATCGCTGGAGATCGCCGAGGCCGAAGGGCTGAGTTATGTCCATCCCTATGACGACCCCGAAATCATCGCCGGGCAGGGCACGGTGGGCATGGAAATTCTGCGCCAATGCACCGGCGATATCGACGCCATCTTCGTGCCGGTAGGGGGTGGCGGGCTGATCGCAGGCATTGCCGCTTATGTCAAATCCGTGCGTCCCGAAGTAAAGATAATCGGCGTTGAACCCGAAGACGCAGCCTCGATGCACGATGCCTTGCGCGCCGGCCGCCGGGTGGTTCTAGACCAGGTCGGCATCTTTGCCGATGGTGTTGCGGTGCGCCAGGTTGGCAAGGAAACCTTTCGGCTGGCCCGCAAGCTGGTCGATGACATGGTGCTGGTCAGCGTCGATGAAATCTGCGCGGCGATCAAGGATCTGTACGACGATACGCGCTCGATTGCCGAACCGGCCGGCGCGCTGGCGGTCGCCGGGCTGAAGAAGTATGTCGCCGAACAGGGGATAGAGGACCGAACCCTGGTCGCCATCAACAGCGGCGCCAATGTCAATTTCGACCGGCTGCGCCATATCGCCGAACGGGCGGAGATCGGCGAGAACCGGGAATCCCTGTTCGCCGTGACGATTCCCGAACGGCTCGGCAGTTTTCGCAAATTTTGCGGCATTCTCGGTAAGCTTTCGGTGACCGAATTCAATTACCGCTATTCAGGCGGCAGCGATGCGGAGATTTTCCTCGGGCTGCGGCTCGCCGGCGGCGAGGCGGAAAAAGCAGCGATCCTGACGATTCTGCGTGAAAACGATTATCCGGTCATCGATATGACCGATAACGATACCGCCAAACTGCATATCCGCTATATGGTCGGTGGCCGCCCGGCGAATCTCGCGGACGAAGAACTCTACCGTTTTCAGTTTCCCGAGCGGCCGGGCGCGTTGCTGAATTTTCTCAATCACATGGGCGAGCGCTGGAATATCAGCTTGTTCCACTACCGCAACCACGGTTCCGCCTTCGGCCGCGTGCTTTGCGGCATACAGGTGCCGGATTCCGACCGCGCCGAATTCGAGGCGTTCCTGAAGGCGCCGTCGCTCCATTAGGCGCCGGGCAGTTGCCATAACGTGTTGCCCGTCAACCGGCTTGACTATCCACCCGGTGAGGTTCAGTTCCAACGCTATCTTCCGAGCATCGGGCTCCGTCTCCTCGAGCAGGCCTAGTGTGGATATGGAGCGGACTCTTGCCAATCGAATCAATGCCCGCGCAGGCCGTTCGTGCAGCGTGCCCGTCAGGATAATGATGTCGGGATTTGCGCCATTTACGGCGGCGAGTATGTCGTCCATGGCCGAGACCAGCACGGTCTTCTCGCCGTTCGCCTCGAAGGTGGCGTTGACACGCACCGCTGTTTCGAGATCGTCCATCGTGATGAGAATCGTATCCGCCATCAGTGGTCCGTTGGCTGGTTGGTGAGCAGTTTCACTGCGTGCTCGACGAGGGGACTGAGAACCGTAAGACCGTCTCTCACTCCGGCTTGGCTGCCCGGCAAGTTGACGATGAGTGCGGAGCCTCTCGTACCGGCGATGCCGC
>PTKA01000289.1 GCA_002937525.1 Alphaproteobacteria bacterium MarineAlpha10_Bin3 | reverse complement strand
GCAGTCGTTCCTGCCATACCGCGATGCGCGCGGCTTTTTCGGGCTGGTCAGTGGCGGCATCGGCTGGGCATTGGCGGCTTCGGTCGGAATTCAGATGGCGCAGCCGGACCGACCGCTGGTCGCGGTGATCGGCGATGGCAGCGCGCTGTATTCGATTCAGGCGCTGTGGTCGGCGGCCCACCAAAAACTGCCGATCACCTACGTCATTGCCAATAACCGGGGCTACCGCATTCTCAAACAGCGGTTGCTCGCCTTCCATGACAACGACAATTTTGTCGGCATGGACATGGTCGATCCGCCGGTCGATTTCACCGGCCTTGCCCGTTCGTTCGGCATGACGGCGCATTGTATCACCGATCCGGCCGCGGTCCGCCCGGCGCTGGACGCCGCGATCGCCAGCCGCAAGCCGACGCTGCTGGAAGTGATGGTCGACGATTCGGTCGGCGGTTAGCGGCACGCCGAATGGCACGGGTTTCCGGCTATCTTCGGGGTGTTGCGTGGATGTGCGGCACCGTGTTGTGGTTGTCGCTGATGGCGCTGGCGGCGCGGGAGCTGGCGGCAAGCTACAGCGTCATTCAGATCGTCTTGGTGCGCAATGTGGTCGGGTTCCTGGTCATCCTGGCGATCGTGCTGCACCAGGGGATATCGGTGATGCGGACCGGCCGGATCGGCCTGCACATTGTGCGCAACGCCTTCCATATCGTTGCCCTCTCGGGCTGGTTTTATGGCATCGGGCTGCTGCCGCTGGCCGAGGTTTTCGTGCTGGAACTGACCTTGCCGATCTGGGTACTGTTGATGGCGGCGCCGGTGCTGGGCGAGCGGCTGACGCGCACGCGATTGATCGCCGTCGGCCTTGGTTTTGCGGGCATTCTGATCGTCTTGCGGCCGGGGATCGCGTTGATCGATCCGGTGGCGCTGGTGGTGCTGGCGGCCGCCGCCGGTTTCGCCGCCGCCAATGTCGCCACCAAGATCCTGACCCGGACCGACAGCGCCCTCACCATCGTGTTCTGGATGTTTGCGATTCAGTTGGCGATGAGTATCGGTCCGGCGCTGCCGGGGATGGCGCTGCCGCAAGCCGTACTATGGCCCTGGATCGCCGCCGTCGGGGTGACCGGAATTGCCGCCCATTACTGCACGGCGCGGGCGCTGGGGCTGGCCGAATCCGGAATCGTGATCCCGCTACACTATCTTCGCGTGCCGCTTATCGCCTGGCTCGGCTGGTTGATCTATGACGAGCGCGTGGATGCCTGGCTATGGCTTGGCGGGCTGGTCATTTTCATCGGCGCGATGATCAATCTGCGCGGTGAAAAGCGGGCCTGATTACACCGCCCCGTCCGCCTTCAGGCTGGCGACCTCTTCGGCCGACAGGCCAATCCATTCGGCGTATACCGAGGCATTATGTTCGCCCAGCAGCGGCGATGGCGCCACCGGCACGTTGGTGCCGGACATCTTTACCGGCCAGGCGGCCATCTTGAAGGCGCCGCGCGTCGGGTGGTCGATGGTCTGGAAGATGCCGCGTTTTTCGAAATCGGGGTTTTCGTGCAATTCCATGGTGTCGTAGACCGCGCCGCATGGCACGCCGGCGCCGCCCATCTGCATCATCGCTTCGCGCTTGGTGCGCGCCGACGACCACTCGGTCACCATGGCGTGCACGTCGTCTTTCGCGGCGTTGCGCTTGGCCGGAGAGTCGTAGCGTTCATCGTCGATCAGATCGTCGTGTCCGATGACCTTCAACAGCCGGTGCCAGTGCGAATTATTGGCCCGCGTCACATAGACATAGACATAGTCGTTCGACCCGAACGGCTTGCAGGGGAACAGCCCCATCGGCGCGTTGCCGCCGGTCACGGTGCCGGCCCCGGCGCGGCCCGCCGCTTCGCCGGTGCGGGCCATGGTCGAATAGGCGATGCGCGAATATTGCAGCATGGCGTCCTGCATCGCCACCTGGATATGCTGGCCCTTGCCGGTATCGCGGCGCTGATACAGCGCGCCAATGATGCTGATTGCCAGCAACATGCCGGTGCCGGTATCGCCCAGCGTCGGGCCGGGCTTGAGCGGCATCCCATCCGGTTCGCCGGTGATGCTCATGATGCCGCCGGCCGCCTGGGCGATCATGTCGAAGCTGAGGAACTTGCCATAGGGGCCTTCGCCGGCAAAGCCCTTGACCTGGGCATAGATCAGGCGCGGGTTGATTTTCTTCACCACGTCATAACCAAGGCCGAGTTTTTCGATCACGCCCGGTCCGAAATTTTCGATCATCACGTCGGCTTTGGCGACCATCTTCTTGGCCAGTTTCAGCCCCTCTGGGCTTTTCAGATTGGCGGTCACGCCGCGCTTGTTGGCGTTGAACAGCAAGAAGTAATAGGAATCGGTCTTGCCGTCCTCCGACGCCGCCAGCCGCCCCGGATCGCCCCGGTAGGGATTTTCCATCTTGACCACGTCGGCGCCCATCCAGGCCAGCGCTTCGGTGCAGGACGGCCCCGCCTCGAACTGCGTGAAGTCGAGCACCTTGATGCCGGCCAGCGCCGGTTTGCCGTTTTCCATGATTTCCTTTCCTCCTGTCCAGACAGTGCCAAGAGTGGGCCAATCGACCGGATTTGACAATCGCCTATATGAGGCGGCACGGTGGCGCGCCATGAATAAACGCCTTCTTATCGTCGCCCATGCGCCTTCCGACAACACCCGCATTTTGCGGGACGCGGTGGCGCGCGGCGCCGCCCATGACGACATCGACGGCGTTGACGTACAGGTCCTGTCGCCCTTCGACGCCGGCCCCGACGATGTGCGCTCGGCCCAGGCGGTCATTCTGGGGACGACCGAAAACCTTGGCTATATGAGCGGCGCGCTGAAGGATTTCTTCGACCGCATCTATTACCCCTGCCTGGAACACACCCAGGGCCTGCCCTACGCGCTGTATATCCGGGCCGGGCATGATGGCACCGGCACGCGGCGCGCGGTCGAAACCATCGTCACCGGCCTGCGTTGGCGGGCCATCCAGGAACCCTTGATTTGCCGTGGCGACTACCGTGACGAATTCGCCGATCAATGCGCGGAACTCGGCACCCTGATGGCGGCGGGGCTGGAAGCGGGAATTTACTAACGCGGCCGGGTGTTACTTGGCCCGGAAATCCTTGAACCGCTGCTTGGCCTTGGAAATTTGCGCGGGTAACATTGTTTTGGCCAACCGGCCCCGGTATTTGCCTGCGTCCTTGCGCGCTTTCGATGCCGCTTTTGCGTTCGACGCCGCCAGCGAATACCACATATAGGCTTCGACCTTGTCCTGCTTCGCGCCGATCCCCTTGCGGTATAACAGGCCGAGGCGCGCCTGGGAGTCGGAATAGCCCTGTTCGGCAGCCTTGCGGAACCACGCCAACGCCGTCGCCGGGTTCTGCTTGACGCCGTTTCCCTTGGCGTACATCCAGCCAAGGCTGTGTTGCGATTTGGCGTGCCCGGCCGTGGCCGCCTTGCCGATCCACGACGCTGCCTGGCTTATGTCCTTGGCGACGCCGATGCCCCGGTAAAGGTACCAGCCCAAACGGTATTGCGAACGAACATACCCCCGATTGGCGGCCTTGGCGTATAATTTGGCGGCCGCGGCGTGGTC
>PTKA01000288.1 GCA_002937525.1 Alphaproteobacteria bacterium MarineAlpha10_Bin3 | reverse complement strand
TGGATGATATCGTCAAGGTGCTGATCTACCTCACCGATATCAACGACCGCGACAAGATTTGGCGGGCGCGGCGCGAATTCTTCAGCGGCGATTATCCGGTATCGACTTTGATCGAGACCAGCGCCCTGGTCCTTCCCGACCTTTGCGTCGAGATCGAGGCGGTTGGAATCCTGGGCGCCGGCGGCGATTGATCAATCGGCCCCACACTCTCTCAACTCTTATAGTCCGGCTCGTCGCGGTCCAGGATGCGTTTGAGGGAGTCGAAATGTAGCGGGACGCTGTCGGTATTGGACGTTGCGAATTGCCGCACCGTCGCTTCAATGACATCGTCCGGCAGCCGGCGCAGCGGCAAGCCGGTCGAGCGCGCAATGACCTGAACCTGGCACGCGCGTTCCAGATAATACAGACGGTCAAAGGTCCGGGCGACGCTCGCCCCCGTGACCGTGACGCCATGGGCGGCCATGAAGACGATATCGTTGTTCCCCAGTTTGGCCGCAATGCGGTCGCCTTCGGCGGTGCTGAGCGCGATGCCGTTATAGTCATGGTCATAAACAGTATGGCCGTGAAAGCGCAGCGCCCCTTGCTCAACCGGTTCGAGCCGGCCGCCTTCGACCAGGGTCAGCGCCGTCGCATAGGGCATATGAGTGTGCATGATGCAGACCGCCTGTGGACAGGCCTTATGGATGCGGCTGTGAATATGGAACGCGGTCGGCTCGACATTCCGGTCGCCCTCTATGACGGTGCCGTCGTAATGCGCCAGCAGGATGCTGGAGGCGGTGATTTCCGACCAGTGATAGCCATGCGCGTTGATCAGGAACTGGTCGTCGCCGACCGCCAGGCTGAAATGATTGCAGATGCCCTCATGCAGGCCATGACGCACCGCCCAGCGGAACGCCGCCGCCAAATCGATTCGCGCCTGTTGCAGTTCGCCGGTACTCAGTGTAGCCATTGCCGGCCTTTCAATGCGTCGAATTGGCCTGTGTTATAGTCCAGTGAACGAAACAACGGCAAGGGATGGGAATTCCGCCCGTATGATACCGCGCTATAGCCGACCCGACATGACAGCGATTTGGGAACCCGAAGCCAGGTTCCAGATCTGGCTGGAAATCGAGGCCCATGCCTGCGACGCACAAGCCGAACTGGGAGTCATCCCAAAATCGGCGGCCAAGGCGATATGGGAACGGGGCAAATTCGAAATCGACCGGATCGACGAAATCGAGCGCGAAACCAAGCACGACGTCATCGCATTCCTGACCAACATCGCCGAACATGTCGGCGACGAAGCCCGCTTTCTGCATCAGGGCATGACGTCGTCGGACGTGCTGGATACCTGCCTTTCGGTGCAATTATCGCGCGCCGCCGATATTCTACTGGACGACCTGGACGCGCTTCTAGCGGTGCTGCAGCGGCGGGCCGAAGAACATAAATACACCACTACCATCGGCCGCAGCCACGCAATACACGCCGAACCGACAACCTTTGGCTTGAAGCTGGCCGGCCACTACGCCGCCTTTGCGCGCGGCAAGGCGCGGTTGTTGTCCGCGCGCGAGGAAATCGCCACCTGCGCCATATCGGGCGCCGTCGGAACCTTCGCCAATATCGACCCCGCGGTGGAAGCCCATGTGGCGGCCAGGATGAACCTTACGCCCGAACCTCACTCGACCCAGATCATTCCGCGCGACCGTCATGCGATGTTCTTTGCGGTGTTGGGCGTAATTGCGTCGTCGATCGAAAATCTGGCGGTGGAAATCCGCCACTTACAGCGCAGTGAGTTGCACGAAGCCGAAGAATTTTTCTCGCCGGGGCAGAAGGGTTCTTCGGCGATGCCGCATAAACGGAATCCGGTGTTGTCGGAAAATCTCACTGGACTGGCGCGAATCGTCCGCGCCGCGGTGACGCCGGCGATGGAAAACGTGACGCTCTGGCATGAGCGCGACATATCGCACTCCTCCGTCGAGCGGATGATCGCACCCGACGCCACGATAACGCTGGATTTCGCGCTCAGCCGCCTCACCGGCCTGATCGACAAGCTTGTGGTCTATCCCGAAAAGATGGCGCACAACCTGAATGCGACCGGGGGGCTGCATAATTCGCAACGGTTGCTTCTGGCCCTCACCCAGGCGGGCATGAGCCGCGAGGACGCCTACCGGGTCGTGCAGCGTTGCGCGATGGCGGCGTGGCGGGAAAACCTGTCGTTTCTGGACCAGATCAAGGCGGATTGCGATATAACCGATTATCTCGACACCGCGACTCTGGAATCCCTGTTCGATCTTGGATACCACACCAAACATGTCGATACGATTTTCAACCGCGTCTTTGGCGCTTCGTAGTGCCGGTCTAGCACTCGCACTGTTCGCCGCCGTCCCGGCGACCGCGCAAGTCGATGCGATTACCAGGGAAGCGCGCAAGGACCCCTTTATCCTGGTCCGTCTGGCGGCATTGTCCCTGAACACGCCAGCCGGGCAAGGCGAAGCGCTGGCGGGGCTGGTTCAGGCGGAACTCCAGCGCGGCCAACTGAAGGATGCCGTCGGCGAGCTGAAACGCATCTCCGACGGGTTCTGGCTGGCGACCGCACTGGTCAAGTTGAGCGACTATCAAAGCGCCAAGAAGCGCCGGAAACCGGCATTGAACGCGTTACGCCGGGCGACGCGGGCCATTCGCGGCGTACCGGTCAATGCCGAGACCATCGCTTTGCGCCGGGATATCGCCCTGCGTCACAAAGACCTGAACGATATCGACGGCGCCATCGCCGTCGCCAAGACCATTTCCGAACCTTTGCCACGGATCGACGTATTGCGGGAACTCGGCCGCCGCGACGCCAATGGCAAACCCAGCGCCAGCGCTAAACGGGTGCTGAGCGAGGCATCGCGTCAGGTGCGCGCGATCGAGGGCAACGATTCCGAGGTCGCGCGGCTGCTGCTTCTGATCGGCCAGGCGCAAACCAAATTGAACGATACCAAACAGGCCACCGCGACGCTAAAGCAGGCGCGGCGCATGATCCTCAAGGGACAATTTTCCGGCCGCGACCTGGCCCTGGCGGAGCTCGCGGCGGCGGAGACCCAGGCCGGCGATCAGACCCAGGCGATGATCCTGGTCCGCACCATCAAAGACCCCGAAAAGCGTGTCCGGGCGCTCGCCTCGATCGCCCGCGCAATCGGCGAATCCGGCAATATGGACGCGGCGGTAACCCTTTTTACCTTTGCCTTCGAGACGACTTCCGGAATAAGCGATAGCGCGCTGCGGCGCAGCCTCATGGCGCATATCGCGGTCGAACAAACCCGCGTCGGCAGGCTCGCCGACGCGTTCAAGACGGCCGGATATATCCGCGAGAAACAATTACAGGCAGAAACGATATTCGCCATGAGCGAGATTCTGCTTGAAGGAGGCCGTTTCGCCGAAGCACTGCGCCTGACCGATTACATTCCCTATATCGGTCTGCGCGCGCTGATATTTGCGCGCGTCGCGCTGGAGCGGGGCCAAAATGGTGATGCCGTCGCGGCGAGCGGCCTGCTGGCCAAGGCGCTGGACCCGGTCAGTGAAAAGTCGAATGCCGCGCGTCTGGAAACCGCTCTGCGCCAAGTTCTCGACACCCAGATCAGGGTC
>PTKA01000287.1 GCA_002937525.1 Alphaproteobacteria bacterium MarineAlpha10_Bin3 | reverse complement strand
TTATCCAAATAAAAATTATGGAAATACAACGTTTCCCTTAAGTACAAGGAAAGCGATATCCCCGCTACCGAAAATCACCCTGTTGAAAGTGTAAGAATTTTAAAACCGGTTATTTACGGAAAAAACGATAATAGCCGCCGCCAGAGGCAACACAACGACCCAGAAGAAAACCTTAGACACCGGTATTAATCCTTGTTGCGCCGCAAAGTCCCGTTGCGGAAGGGCAAAGTCGTAGCATTCCTGCCAGTGGCTTTCCCACACGCCGCGCCGTTCCTTGGCAATGACGTTCGAATAGATCCGGCCGGTCGTCACATTGTCGCTGCGCCGCGCCGGGACCCCGGTATAGCGTTCGTAATGGCCGAGATCGAGATCGGTTTCGGCGCCGTCGTCGGTCACATAGACTTCGCCATGCTGATAGGGGCTCATCGTGCCCGGATCGACATTCAGGTAGGGGTCGAGCTTGCGCAACCGAACCCGGTAGCCGCGCGCCTGCAACAGGGCACCAAGCGACGCCGATGACAAGCCTTTACCCAGTGAGGAGACCACGCCGCCGGTAATGAATATGAATCGCGTCATGGACCGACAGTCTAAGCCAAAGCGTCCAGACTTCACAGATTAAAGACACGATCTCAACGCCAGGGACCGAAAAATTTTCACCGCCGGCAATCCCGGCTATCTGGAGATCGGAAGCTCGCCTTCCCTGGGTGCCTGCTCGGTCGCCGCCGGTCGGTCCAGGATCGATTGCGGCGCCTTGCCTTGGCTGGCCATGATCGCCAGCGTCAAGCTGGTCGTCATGAACAATGCGGCCAGTACCCCCGTCGCCCGGGTGAGGAAGTTCGTGGTGCCGCGCACGCTGACCAGGCCGCCGACGCCACCGCCGCCGCCAATGCCAAGCCCACCACCTTCGCTATGCTGCAACAGCACGGTAATGATAAGCGCAATCGCCAACATAAGATGAACGACTAGTAAAATGGTTTCCATCGTCTCTTCTTTCGCCTGCAAGAACCACTCGCGGGGAGTATGTAATCATTTGTTCTTGAAATGACCAGTATTGTTGGCGATGGCCAAAAAATCGCTGGCCTTGAGGCTGGCGCCGCCGACCAATGCGCCGTCCACATCGGCCAGCGCCATCAGCGCCGTTGCATTGCCCGGATTCACCGACCCACCGTAAAGCAGGCGGACTTGATCGCCGAACGCAGCACCATGGCTTTGCGAAACCAGCGCCCGCATCCGGTGGTGGATCGCCTGCACCTCTTGCGGCGTCGGCGTGCGGCCGGTACCGATCGCCCAGACCGGCTCATAGGCGATAACCGTGTTGGCCGAACCGGTGGTATCGGGCAAGGAGCCGCCAAGCTGGCTTGCCACGACTTCTTGCGCCCGGCCGGCGTCGCGCTCGGCCCCGGTTTCACCGACACAGATGAGCGCGGTCAGTCCGGCACGGTGCGCGGCGGTGGCTTTCAGGCGCACCTTTGCATCGTCCTCGCCGTGATCCGCGCGCCGTTCGGAATGACCGACGATGACGAAACCGCAGCCGCAATCGGCCAGCATCCCGGCGCTGATATCGCCGGTATGGGCGCCGCCTTCGTCGCCATGGCAATCCTGCCCGCCAAGTGCCACACCGGCGTCCGCCAACGCCCCCGCCACCACATTCAGATAGACCGCCGGCGGACACACCAGAAGATCGCACGGCAGATCGCTGGACCCGGCCGCGATATCGCGCGCCAGCGCGGCGGCGCCTTCCAGGCCGCCATTCATCTTCCAGTTTCCCGCGACAAGCGGCCGCCGTATCGTACCCATGATGGCTTGTTCCCACTGATTTAATTCTGTTTACCATGGGGTTGCCACGGGGCCAATCGCGGAACCGTATCTCGGCCGCGAACCGAATATCCGTTGCGCCCGCAACACGCGCCTTCTAATATGCCGCGCGACGCCGGATGGCGTGTAATTTCAAAGGTTTCAGGGTCAAACATAATGCTCGAAAGCCTCCGTCTAGGGGTTCAGTCCTGGTATTTCAAGGCGCTGCTCATGGTGCTGGTCGCCAGCTTCGCCGTCTTCGGTATTGGCGACATATTCAGCGGTGGCCCGAGCCTCGGCGCCATCGTGACGGTTGGCGACACCGAGATCGGAGGCGCTGAATTATCGGACGCCTATCGGCGGCGCATGAACGCCGTCTCGCGCCAGCTTGGCACCACGCTCACGACCGAACAGGCGCGGCAGTTCGGGATCGTCGATCAGGTCGTGCAGTCGCTGGTCAGCGCGGCACTTTATGACGCCGAAGCGGACGCGCTTGGCGTGGTCATCGGCGACGGTGCCATCGCCGCCCGCATCCGGATGGAGCCGAGCTTCAAGGGCCAGCAAGGCCAGTTCGACCGCGGCATCTACGAACAAGTGCTGGCCGCCAACGGCATGGTCGAGCAGGCCTTCATCGACAGCATGCGGCGCGAAATTTCGCGCGACCAGTTGCTGGGCAGTCTTGCCGGCGCGCTGCCGCAATCGACCCAGCTTGCCGACCGCCTGTACCGCTGGCGCAATGAACGGCGGACCGCCGACTACATCGTCCTGAAATACGATCCCAATTCCGCGGTGGCGACGCCGGACGACACGATTTTGCGCCGTTATCATGGCGACAACGCGGCCCGCTTTACCGCGCCCGACTACCGCAAAATCACCTATATCCACCTCACGCCGGACGACGTGATGGGTAACATTACGATCCCCGAAAATGAACTGCGCGATGCCTATGATTCCCGCCTCGACGAATTCAGCATTGCCGAACGCCGCACCGTGCAGCAAATGATTTTCGCCGACGAAGTCGCCGCCAGGAAGGCGGCCGGCATGCTCGCCGAAGGCCGGGCATTCGTTGCGCTGGCGAAAAAACTCGCCAACCAGGATCCAAAGGCCACCAATCTTGGCGATGTCCTGCGCGACGGTCTGCCGGGCACGCTTGGCGAAAATGTCTTCAAACTCAGCACCGGCGAAACCAGCCCGCCGCTCAAGGGACCATTCGGGTGGTACCTGATGCGCGTAATTGCAGTCAAGCAAGCCACGATCCGCTCCCTCGAAGAGGTCCGCGCACTCATCCATGACGAACTGGCCAGCGACCGGGCGATCGAAGTCCTGTTCGAATTATCCAATACGCTGCAAGACATCCTTGGCGGCGGCGCCACGCTGGCCGCGGCCGCAAGCCAGATCGGTGCCAAGCTCATTTACGTTGCCGCGCTCGACCGGCAGGGCCGCGGCGCGGACGGCAAACCGATCGCCGATATCCCGCAAGGGTTGATCGAAAACGCCTATAATACGCTGATCGACGAACAAAGCGCGCTCGTCGATTCCGGCGATAGCGGCTATCTGATCGTTCAGGTCGAGTCGGAAACGCCCTCGGTACTGCGCGAATTTGGCTCGGTCCGCAACGATGTCATCGCCGCCTGGAAACGCGAATACCGCCGGGACAAGCTGGAAAACCGCGCCAATGAGATCGTCGAGCGCCTGAACAAGGGCGCCGGGCTGCGCCATATAGCAGCCGAATTGAAACTCGGCGCGGTCACGACCAGCGCCGCCTTCACCCGCGCCGGCCAGGATACCGGAGCCAACGTGCCGCGCGGTTTG
>PTKA01000286.1 GCA_002937525.1 Alphaproteobacteria bacterium MarineAlpha10_Bin3 | reverse complement strand
GAGATATTGACGATCGATCCGCCGCCCGCCGCCCGCATCGCGCCGATGACATGCTTCATGCCAAGGAAAATGCCGGTCGCATTGACGTTCATCACATTGTTCCAGTTCTCCAGGTCCTGGTCTTCGATCCTCGGCGTCTTGCCGGTGCCCGAATTCCGGCCCGATATTCCAGCCGCGTTGACCAGCACATCGAGTTTGCCAAACCGCTCCAGCGTCTGCGCGACAACCGAACGCCATTCGGATTCGTCCGTTGTATCGAGATGAAGATACAGCGTATCGCCGATTTCGTCGGCGACGCCGCGCCCCAGATTGTCGTTTATATCGGCGATCGCCACCTTGGCCCCGGCACTGGCGTAAAGCCGCGCCGTTGCAGCACCGATGCCCGACGCGCCGCCGGTGATAAGCGCGACCTTGCCGTTTAGCCGTCCGTCATTTGCCATTGCTTTATCCTTTCCAGTTACACCGCCGCCAGGACCATCCGCGACGCCTTCTCGCCGATCATGATCGAGGGCGCGTTGGTATTGCCCGATGTGAGGGTTGGCATGATCGAGGCGTCGGCGACCCGCAAGCCGTCGATGCCATGCACGTGAAGCTGATCGTCGACCACCGCCATCGGATCGTTGCCCATCTTGCAGGTGCCGACCGGGTGGTAGGTGGTTTCGGCGTTGTTGCGCACCCAGTCGAGCAGTTCATCGTCGGCCTGAAGGTTCACGCCGGGCGCGATTTCGTCAATGACGATGCCCTGCAAAGCCGGGGCGGTCATGATCTTGCGGGTAAAGCGCATCGCTTCCAATGTCACGTCGCGGTCGATTTGGGCGGACAGAAAGTTGAAGCGGATCGCCGGCGGCGCCTTCGCGTCGGCCGAAGCGATATGGATGCTGCCGGTGCTTTCGGAACGCAAGGCATGGGTGAAGGCGGTGATGCCCGAGTTGCGGTGGAGTGTGTAGTTGTCGCCCATCAGAAAGGGAATCCAGCCGATCACCGCATTGGGTGAATCGAGGCCGGCGCGGGTGCGGATGAAGGCGCGCAACGGCGCCGCCGACATGCCCAGCAGCCCCTTGTCGGTCAGCACGTATTTGAGCGCCTGCCAGACCAGGCCAAGGCCGCGCGCCTTGTCGTTATAGGTCAGGCCGAGCGAGGCCGGCACAGTCCATTTCATGCGCGGCGCGTAATGGTCGCGCAAATTTTCGCCAACACCCGCAAGGTCGTGGCGAACCGCGATGCCCAGCCCGCCAAGCCGGTCCGCCTGGCCGATGCCGGACAACTCCAGCAACTGCGGCGAGTTGACCGTTCCGGCGCTGACGATGACTTCGCGCCTTGCCAGCGCGGTGTGGGTTTGCCCTTTCACGCTATAGCGCACGCCGGTACAGCGCTTGCCTTCCAGCAACAGACATTCGGCCAAGGCGTTGGCCTGGATCGTCAGGTTCGCCCGCCCGCGCGCCGGGTCGAGATAGCAATAGGCCGTGCTCATCCGGCGGCCCTTGCGGATCGTCGTCTGCGACATGACGATGCCGTCCTGGCTGGCGGCGTTATAGTCGCGCGGATGGTCGAGCCCGCTTTGCTGGGCCGCCGCAATGACCGCATCGTATAGCGGCCCGGTCTCAAGGCTTTCGCTGACCTTCAGGGGCCCGTCGCGGCCGCGGTATTCGTCGTCGCTGTCACCCTGGTAGCTTTCCATGTCCTTGAAGACCGGCAAGACGTCCTGGTAGCTCCAGCCGCGATTGCCGAGCTGCGCCCAGTGGTCGAAATCCTGCGCCTGCCCGCGCACAAAGACCATGCCATTGATCGAACTGGACCCGCCCAGCAGCTTGCCGCGCGGTACCGGGATGCGGCGCTGCGCCGACCCTTCTTCGGGTTCCGACGAATACAGCCAGTTGGCGGCGGGATTGGCGATCAGCTTGGCGAAGCTGACCGGCATACGCGACCAGGGGTGGCTTTTACGCCCGGCTTCCAGCACCAGCACCTTGTGCCTGCCATCGGCGCTCAGCCGGTTGGCGACGGCCGCACCGGCCGAACCGGCGCCGACAATGATGTAATCGTAGGTTTGCCGGTCCATTATGCCGCCGCCGCCAGGACCATCCTGGACGCCTTCTCGCCAATCATGATCGAGGGCGCGTTGGTATTGCCCGATGTCAAGGTCGGCATGATGGAGGCGTCGGCGATGCGCAAACCCTGCATGCCGTGGACGCGAAGCTGGTCGTCGACCACCGCCATCGGGTCGCTGCCCATCTTGCAGGTGCCGACCGGATGGTAGGTGGTTTCGGCGTTGTTGCGCACCCAGTCGAGCAGGTCGTCGTCGGAATCGATGTCGATGCCCGGCGCGATCTCATCGGACGTTATGTCGCGCATTGCCGGCGCGGTCATGATCCTGCGCGTAATGCGCATCGCTTCCAGGGTCACGTCGCGGTCGAGCTGGGCGGACAGGAAGTTGAAGCGGATCGCCGGCGGCGTCGCCGCATCGGCCGACGCCAGATGGATGCTGCCGGTGCTTTCGGAACGCAGGATATTCATGATCGCGGTAACGCCGGATTGCTTGGCTAGCTGGAAATTCTCGCCGATCAGAAAGGGTGTCCAGGAGATCGCCGCGTTCGGCGATTGCAGGCCGTCGCGGGTACGGATATAGGCGCGGATCGGCGATGCCGGCAATCCCAGCAGACCCTTGTCGGTAAAGGCGTAGCGCAGCGCCTGCCACACCAGGCCAAGACCGCGCGCCTTGTCGTTATAGGTCATGCCGAGCGACGCCGGCACGCGCCACTTCATGCGCGGCGAGTAATGGTCGCGCAAATTCTCGCCGACGCCGCGCAATTCGTGCCGTACCTCGATGCCCAGACCCTTCAGCAATTCCGGCTGGCCGATGCCGGACAACTCCAGCATTTGCGGCGAGTTGATCGACCCGGTGCTGACGATGACTTCGCGCGCCGCCCGCACCTCGCGGCTTTTCCCGCCCACGATGTAGCGCACGCCGACGCAGCGCTTGTCATCGAGGATCAGGCTTGTGGTCATCGCATTGGCCTGGATCGTCAGGTTGGCGCGGCCGCGCGCCGGATCGAGATAGCACAATGCGGTACTCATCCGCCGTCCGTTACGGATCGTCGCCTGGGTCATGCCGATGCCGTCCTGTTTGGCGCCGTTATAGTCGTTGGTGTATTCGATCCCGACTTCCCCGGCCGCCTTGATCAGCGCCTCGTAAATCGCGCCGGTCTCGTTGTTTTCGCTGACCTTCAGGGGCCCGTCGCGGCCGCGAAATTCGTCGTCGGCGTCGCCCTGATAGCTTTCCATATCCCGAAATATCGGCAGCACGTCGCGGTAGCTCCAGCCGCGATTGCCAAACTGCGCCCAGGTGTCGTAGTCCTGCGCCTGGCCGCGCACGAAGACCATGCCGTTGATCGAACTGGATCCGCCCAGCAGCTTGCCGCGTGGTATTGGGATACGGCGCTGGCCGGTGCCGGCATCGGGTTCCGATGAATACAGCCAGTTGGCGGCCGGATTGTCGATCATTTTGGCGAAGCCGACCGGAACCCGCGTCCAGGGGTAATTTTCCCGCCCGGCTTCCAGCACCAGCACCCGGTGTTTCCCGCTGGCGCTTAGCCGGTTGGCCAGAACCGATCCGGCC
>PTKA01000285.1 GCA_002937525.1 Alphaproteobacteria bacterium MarineAlpha10_Bin3 | reverse complement strand
GATCCAACCGACCTGCCGGGCGGCGTCACCGGCGAATGGTCGGACCGCGACCGGCGATTGCGCAAAAAAAATCTCGCAACGCTGCAACAACTCGCCGCCATGCCGGAAACCGGCAAACAAAAATCCGTGCATTTTGCTTTTTATGCCAAACCGGTCGAAATCCTTGGCGGCAACCGGGTCGAAGGCATCCGCCTGGAAAAGACGGTTCTAAGGAATGGCCGCGCCGAGGGCACGGGATCGTATTTCGAGATCGAATGCGGCCTTGTCATTCCAGCCATTGGCTACGTTCTGCAACCTTTGAAAGACGTGGAAATCGATGAAGAGCGCGGCACAATCGGCAACGACAACGGCCGGGTCGCGCCGGGATTATATGTTGCCGGCTGGGCTCGGCGCGGTCCAACCGGCGTCATCGGCACCAACAAACCCGACGGCGTCAACGCCGCAAAGCAGATTCTCGAAGACGCCGCGCCAGGCGAGAAGCCGGGACGCGCATCGTTGGAGGCCACCTTGAGGCACTGTGGAGTCCGCTGGGTCAGCTATGCGGATTGGCAGCGCATCAACGAAGCCGAAATCGCCAATGCCGCGCCGGGCTCCCCGCGCGAGAAGTTCGTCACCATCGAGGAGATGCTCGATCTACTGGTGAATTGACGGTGTTGATCCGGCGCGGACAGAAAAATATTTTGCCATGATTAAGCCCCTACCACGAAGCACCGGCCGCACCTATGTTATTGAAGTAAGTCATGGTGTAGCGTTGCGTTTCAACTGCGCCGGCGACTGGAACCCTGCAACGGTTCAGTGCGCGCAGCCGCGCACAACTAATTGACGAGACAACGGTTCCGTTTCGGCATATTCAAATACGCACATGTTAGCGCAGGATCTTCAGATAAAGGACCAAGAAGACAATGGCCGCCACAGCGGAAGATTTCGAAGAAGTAGACATTCCACGGTCAGTCCTGGAATCCGTGGTGATCCGGTTCGCTGGCGATTCCGGCGACGGGATGCAGTTGACCGGCAATCAATTCACCCTGGCGACGGCGCTGGCGGGTAATGACCTCGCCACGTTCCCGGATTTTCCGGCCGAAATCCGTGCGCCCATCGGCACGACATTCGGCGTATCCGCCTTCCAGATCAATTTCGGCTCACGCGGTATCCGCACTTCCGGCGATGCGCTCGATGTTCTGGTGGCAATGAACCCGGCCGCGCTGAAGGCCAATTCCGCCGACACCCGTCCGGGCGGCCTGCTGATCGTGGATACCGGTTCCTTTACCAAGCGCAACCTTGATAAAGCCGGCTACGGCGAAAATCCGCTGACCGACAACAGTCTGGAGAAATACAAGGTTCTTGAAATCGACATGTCCCGCCTGACCAAGGAAGCGGTCAAGGATATCGGACTGTCGGCCAAGGATGGCCTGCGGTGCAAGAACATGTGGGCGCTTGGACTGATCTATTGGATGTATGGGCGCAAGCGCAAGCCGACGGTCGATTGGCTCAACACCAAGTTCCAGAAACTGCCCGCCATCGCCGAAGCCAACATTGCCGCGCTCAATGCCGGGCACGCCTTTGGCGAAACCGCGGAAATGCCGGCCGAGGTCGGCGCCTATACGGTGCCGGCGGCGGACATCGAACCTGGGCTATATCGAACGATCACCGGCGCGGATGCGATCGCCTGGGGTCTGGTGGCGGGGGTGAGGCTCGCGGATCTGGAAATGGTGTTTTGCTCCTATCCCATCACGCCTGCTTCATCGGTCCTCCACACCCTGGCGGCGATGAAGCGCCAAGGCGTCCTGACCTTCCAGGCCGAGGACGAGATATCGGCGGTTTGCGCAGCAATTGGCGCGTCCTATGGCGGGTCGCTTGGCATAACGTCGAGTTCGGGCCCCGGCGTCGCGCTGAAAATGGAGGCGATGGGACTTGCGATCAGCGTTGAATTGCCGCTGGTGGTGGTCAATTCGCAGCGCGCCGGACCCTCGACCGGCTTGCCGACAAAGACCGAACAATCGGATCTTTATCAATCGGTGTATGGCCGCAATGCGGACAGCCCGGTCATCGTGCTCGCGGCCCGTTCGCCGGGCGATTGTTTCGATACCGCCATCGAAGCCGTCCGCCTCGCGACAAAATATATGACGCCGGTCATCCTGCTCACCGATGGCTATATCGCCAACGCTTCCGAGCCCTGGCTGATACCGGATTTCGACGATTACGAACCCTTCCCGGTGAAATTTCACGACGACCCGGAAGGCTTTCAGCCCTATCTGCGGGACCCTGAAAATCTGAGCCGGATCTGGGTCAAGCCCGGAACGCCGGGGCTTGAGCACCGGGTCGGCGGCATCGAAAAAGATTACGATACCGGCCATATATCCTATGACCCGGACAACCATCAGAAAATGACGAATGTCCGGGCGGCGAAGATTCGTGGCGTGGCCAAAGACATCCCACCCCAGACAATCGAACAGGGCGAGGATAGCGGGCGCGTCGCCGTGGTGGGCTGGGGCTCCACCTACGGTCCGATCAGCCGCGCGGTCAGCGACCTGCGCGCCGAAGGCCAACAGGTCTCTCATATACATCTTCGCTATATTTATCCGTTTGCACCCAATCTGGGCAATTTGCTGACCGGTTTCGATAAAATCCTGGTGCCGGAAATGAACACCGGGCAGCTGGTGACAATTCTGCGCAGCGAATTCCTGGCCCCGGCCGAAGGCCTGAACAAAGTCAACGGCCAACCGTTCAAGATTGTCGAGATCGAGGACGCGATTCGCGCGCGACTGGAGGACTGATATGAACATCGCGACACCGCCGGCGGCATTGACGCCGAAGGATTTCACCACCGATCAGGAAGTTCGCTGGTGCCCTGGTTGCGGCGATTACGCCATCCTCAAATCGGTTCGCGCGACCCTGGCCGATCTTGGCGTGGAGAAGCATAACACGGTCTTCATATCGGGAATCGGCTGTGCCGCACGGTTCCCTTATTACATGGAAACTTACGGTTTTCATACGATTCACGGTCGCGCGCCAGCCATCGCCACCGGCCTGAAAATTGCCAATCCCGACCTCGATATATGGGTCATTTCCGGCGACGGCGACGCTTTGTCGATTGGCGGCAACCATCTGCTGCATGTTCTTCGCCGCAACGTCGATTTGCAGTTCCTCCTGTTCAACAACGAAATTTATGGGTTGACCAAAGGGCAATATTCGCCGACCTCGCGCCCGGGCACGCTGGCCGTACAACTGCAATCCAACCCGGGCAGCCAAGGTGTCCGGCACATTGTACCGTCCCTCATAGACCTCGTACTCGCCGACAATCGTACCGTCCGGTGACGGTCCGACGAATACGATCACTCCTACGCTATCGCTTCCGGCAAGGATCTGAATGACCGTGGGCTCCTGACATCTTCCCGACTCGGCGGGCCAGTTCCCGTCAATCTGATTGTCGGGGGCTTGCGCGACGCTCTGCGCTACGAGACGCCCCGCCCGTGGCGCCGGATACTCGGGCATCGTGAGGTCCACGAGATCGATCTCCTCTTTGACATTTTCGTCGACTGGATCGCCCTCCACCGGCTCACTGGCCACGCACCCCACGATGATTGCCAAGAATATCCAACAGGCTTTCACGACGGGTTTC
>PTKA01000284.1 GCA_002937525.1 Alphaproteobacteria bacterium MarineAlpha10_Bin3 | reverse complement strand
CTCGACCAGCGCATCACCGACCGGGCCGCCGCCGACGCCGGCCATGCCCTGTCCCTTGAGCCGAAGATTGGCGCCGTCCTCGGTCGCCGGCGGGATATTCACTTCCAAAGTTTTGCCATCATGCAGCCGGATCCGCCGGATCCCGCCCAGCACCGCTTCGATGAAAGGGACACTGAGCGAATAGGTGATGCTTTTGCCCCGGGCCTGCCGGGGCCGGCGGCGGCCGAACAGATCCGCCACCAGATCTTCGAAATCCATGCCGCCGCCGCGCCGCCCGCGGTGGGAAAAACCTTCGGCCCGCGGCGAACCGTCGGCATTGATCTGGCCGCTGTCATATTGCTGGCGCTTTTGCGTGTTGGACAGCAGATCGTAAGCCGCCGACACTTCCTTGAAGCGTTGCTCGATGACCGTGTCGCCGGGATTCACGTCCGGGTGCAGTTCCTTGGCCAGGGCGCGGTAGGCCGATTTCAACGCCGCCACCGATACCCCTTGTGGCACGCCGAGTACTTTATACGGGTCCTTCACGGCGTCAAAGCCGGGTTACGCGCGGCGGGTAAATGGCCATTGGCTCCTATCGAATTATCTTCCAGGTGCCGTCCGGCTGACGGCAAGCCCGGCCATGCGCCTGTTCGGTCTGGCCGCCGACAATGATGGTCTGCTGGTATTCCCGGCAATATTCTCCGCTGGACCGACGGACCGCGGGTTCGGGCGTCACGGAGCCGTAATTTCCGCTATCCGGATTGCTCCAGCTCACCGCCTGCCCCGAAGGACCGGATTCGAGCGCGCGTTGCGTCGAGCTGCCCAGTGCCGCGCGGTCGGCCCTGTCCAGCGACTTGCCGATTCGCTGCCTAGGAAGGCGCCGCCCAGCGCACCGAGCGCCACCAACTGCCCCCTGCCGGACCCGATCTGCGAGCCGGCCAGTGCGCCGAGCCCGGCGCCAAGCAGCGTCCCGGCCGTCTGTTTCTGGCCCCCGCGATCGCCGCAGGCGCCGACCAGAAAAGCGACCATGACAAGAGGAATAAATTTTTTCATGACCAAATCCTTTTCAAACGCTGTTCATTTCGTTACGCCACGCATGCGCCACCCTTTCGCCCCGGAATAAACCCAAGGAAAGGCAGGCTTTCGAAACGCCGGCCCCGGCAATACAGTGCGCCAGACGCGTTTTGCCCGTTTTATTCAACCGTCCGCCCTATATATTCGTTGTTGATGCTAAATTCAAATATGGATGACCCCCTGACATTGTTCGACGAATGGTACGCCGAGGCGCACCGGCGCGAAGCCGACCTGCCGAGTGCGATGACCCTGGCCACCGCCGACGCCAAGGGGCGGGTTTCGGCCCGGATGGTGTTGCTCAAACAGCATGATTCGGATGGTTTCGTATTCTACACCAATCTCGGCAGCCGCAAGGGGCTGGATTTGGCGGCAAACCCGTACGCGGCGCTGCTGTTTCACTGGAAATCCCTGAAACGCCAGGTTCGCATCGAAGGCACGGCCGCACTGGTCGGCGACGACGAAGCGGACGCCTATTTCGCCACCCGCGACCGAGGCAGTATGATTGGCGCCTGGGCCAGCAAGCAATCCCGCCCGATGGCGCATCGCCATGCGCTGGAACTGGCGGTCGCCAAATTCACCGCCAAATTCGCCCTTGGCGCGATCGCCCGGCCGGATGACTGGTCGGGATACCGGCTCAAACCCGACTCGATCGAATTCTGGCGCGACGGCAGGTTCCGGCTGCACGAACGGCTGGTCTTTCCCCGCCAGCAAGACGGCGGCTGGACCACCCAGCGGCTATTCCCATGACCGGCGCTGCGCGGCCCGAACTGCAACGCCTCACGCGGCTGGCGACCTATGCCTCGGTCGGCGTCGCCTCGGTCCTGATCGTCGCCAAGCTGATGGCCTGGTCGATGACCGGTTCGGTGGCGATGCTCTCGACATTGGTCGATTCGATGCTCGACGGTCTGGCCTCGCTGGTGACCCTTGTCGCGGTGCGCCACGCCCAGATGCCGGCCGACCGCGAACACCGCTTCGGCCATGGCAAGGCCGAGGCCCTGGCGGCGTTGGCGCAGGCGGCGTTCGTCGCCGGTTCCGCCATCGTCGTCGTGTTCCATGCCGCAACCCGGCTGGTCCAGCCCGTCCCCATGGCCGCGACCGATATCGGCATTGCCGTCATGGTGGGCTCGATCGCCCTCACCCTGGGTCTGGTTATTTTCCAGCACTATGTCGTCCGGCGGACCAATTCGATGGCGATCAGCGCCGACTCGCTGCATTACCGGGGCGATTTGCTGATCAATCTGGCGGTCATCGCCTCGTTTGTCGCGGCCTCGTTCTGGCAAGCGGCGTATCTCGATCCGCTCACCGGCGCCGCGATTGCGTTTTACTTGCTGTTCGGCGCGTGGCGCATTCTACGCGGCGCGCTGGATATGCTGATGGACCGGGAATTGCCGGATTCGGACCGCGCCCGCATCCGCGCCCTGGCCATGGAACATGACGCCGTCAGCGATCTGCACGATCTGCGCACGCGGCGGTCCGGCGCCGATGTTTTCATCCAGATGCATCTCGAACTCGACGGCGGCATGGCGCTGTCGCAGGCCCATTTGATCGCCGATCAAGTCGAAGCCAAAATCAAAGCGGCGTTTGCCGGGGCCGAAGTCCTGATCCATCAGGACCCGGCCGGGCTGGAGGAGGCGCACCGTCCCCTTGGATAGCGCGGCACTTCGAAATTGGTTACACTGCGTTCATGAGCGACCATCCCAAAACCATCATCCTTACCGGCGCCAGCCGCGGCATCGGCCACGCCACGGTGCAGCGGTTCTCGGACGAGGGCTGGCGCATCATCAGTTGCAGCCGCGACGACATCCCCGAACATTGCAAACGCGACCCGAACTGGACCAACCATATTCCCATTGACCTGACCGAACCCGGCGCGGTCGACGCCTTCGTGCGCGACGCCAACGCCATCATTGGCGACGGGCCGTTGCACGCGCTGGTCAACAATGCCGCCGTTTCGCCGAAAACATCCTATAAGGAACGGCTCGGCTGCCTGAACGGCGATATCGCAGGCTGGCGCGAGGTGTTCGAGCTGAACCTGTTCGCGCCGCTGGCGCTGGCCCGGGGGTTCGCCGGCGCATTGCGCCGCGGGTCGGAACAGAGCAGCGGCGCAATCGTCAACATCACCTCGATCGCCGGGCACGCGATCCATCCGTTCGCCGGCTCGGCTTACTCAACATCGAAGGCGGCATTGTCGGCGCTGACCCGCGAGATGGCGGTGGAATTCGCCCAGCTTGGCGTCCGGGTCAATGCGGTGGCGCCGGGCGAGATCGAAACCGAGATGATCGGCGCCGAATACGAACCGCTGATCAACCGCATCCCGATGCACCGCATGGGCACGCCCGAAGAGGTCGCCGGCTGCGTCTATCAGCTTTGCAGCGACGATTTCAGCTACGTCACCGGGACCGAAATCTTCGTCACCGGCGGCCAGCACGTTTATTGACATCGCTTCGCGCGTGCCGGGGGTGCCGGGATGAAAATTTCCCGGCACGAATTTGTTAGGGGCTGACCCAGATAATGCCAAAAAGGCGTTATCATGGGAAGCATGCGGAAGAGTCGTCTAAGCAGGTTTAA
>PTKA01000283.1 GCA_002937525.1 Alphaproteobacteria bacterium MarineAlpha10_Bin3 | reverse complement strand
GTCGGGCGCCGCACGCGCGATGGTTTCGGCCAACCGGTCATAGGCGCGCCGGCCAGCCGCGGCGCGCAGGCCGCTGCCCAGCAAGGTGAACCGCTCACCGGCCCGCATCAGCAAGGACGCGGTGGCGAGCAACAGCAGGTCGGCCCGCGCCGCCTTGGTCGGCAGGCCGTCGTCGCAGCGGTACTGCATCGACGGCGACGCGTCGCGCCACAGCCAGGCGGTCTGGGCGGCTTCCCATTCGGTCTCACGGATATAGAGGTGGCGCGATTTGGCGGACTGCCGCCAGTCGATGTCGCTGGCCGCATCGCCGTTACGGTAACGGCGAAACTGCCAGAAGGTTTCGCCCTGGCCAATGCGCCGGCGGCCATGCACGCCCTGGGCGACCGTCGCTGCGACCCGTTCGGCGGCAATTTGCAGTGGCGGCAGATTGCGCGAAACCCGTTCGGCGCGATGCTGAAGCCGGTGTTGGCGCGCGCTCATCGACGAACGATTAGCGCAGCGGCGCGCATAACCGCTCGATCACGGTGTCGATGGTCACGCCCTCGGCGCGGGCCGCGAAGTTGAGCGCCATGCGGTGCCGCAGCACCGGACTGGCCAGGGCCAGCACATCGTCGACCGATGGCGCGAGGCGGCCGCCGAGCAGGGCGCGCGCGCGGCACGCCAGCATCAGCGCCTGGCTGGCGCGCGGTCCGGGCCCCCACGAGACATGGTCGATGACCGCCGGCACATCGCTCGATTCCGGCCGGCCGGCGCGCACGATGCGCAAAATCGCCGCCACTACGCTCTCGCCAACCGGCAGGCGGCGCACCAGTTTTTGCGCCGCCACCAAACCAGCCGCGGTGAACACCGCCTCGACCGTGGCTTCCAGCGTGCCGGTCGTCGCCAGAATCATCTGGCGTTCTTGCGCTTCTTCGGGATAACCGACATCGATTTGCAGCAAAAAGCGGTCGAGCTGCGCTTCCGGCAAGGGATAGGTGCCTTCCAGCTCAAGCGGGTTTTGCGTCGCCAGCACATGAAATGGTTCCGGCAGCGGGTGAGTTTGCCCGGCAATGGTAACCTCGCGTTCCTGCATCGCCTGCAACAGCGCCGATTGGGTGCGCGGGCTGGCGCGGTTGATTTCATCGGCCATCAAGACCTGGCAGAACACCGGCCCCTCGATGAAGCGGAACGAACGCCGGCCGGAGTCGTCTTCCTCCATGACCTCGGAGCCGAGGATATCGGCCGGCATCAGATCGGGCGTGAACTGGATACGTTTGTCGTTCAGCCCCAGCACCCGGCCCAGCGTTTCGACCAGTAGCGTCTTGCCCAGCCCCGGCACGCCGATCAGCAGCGCATGGCCGCCCGATAGCAGCGTAATCAGGCTGAGTTCGACGACCTTGTCCTGGCCGAAGATAATTCGGCCGATATTTTCGCGCGCCGCGGCGAGGTTTTCCCGCAGATTTTCGATCTGCGCGGCAAGGCCGCCGCCGCCCTGGTCATCCACGGCACTGGCATCGGACAGGCTCACGGCTTATCTCCTATAATGGAACCGATTCATAATAACATGGCTGATCGCCCATGAGCATTCAATCGCGCACTCCGGACGATCTTGAAAAAATGATCGGCAATCCGGCTGCGCCCGGCAAGACGCCGGAGCCCCGCCAGTACGATATGCGGATCGCGCGCGATGGCACCTGGTTTCATCAAGGCGGCCCGATCAAGCGGATGGCGCTGGTGAAGCTGTTCGCGACCGTGCTGCGCCGCGACCAGGCGGGGGATTTCTGGCTGGTCACGCCGGTCGAGCGCGGCCGCATCGAGGTCGAGGACGCGCCCTTTGTCGCCGTCGAATTACACACCCAAGGCGAGGGCAAAGCGCGGATGTTGCGCTTGCGCACCAACCTCGACCAGTGGGTGAGCGTCGGGTCCGATCATCCGATCCGCGTCGCCGAAGACCCGGACACCGGCGAGCCCGCCCCCTATGTCCTGGTGCGCGATAATCTGGAAGCGCTGATCAGCCGCGCGGTGTTCTACGAACTGGCCGAACTGGCGCAAACCCAACCTGGCGGCGCAATGCTCGGCGTCTGGAGCGCCGGTGCCTTCTTCGCGCTCGGCCCGGCCGAATAGACAACCGGGTCCAGCCCGTGCAACGAGAATTCATCGCCGACCGCTTCCAGACCCGCAATGGCGCGCCGCTTGCGGTGCGCTGGTCCGGCAATCGCGGCGATCACGACCTCAATCCCGGCATGCCCCGGCACAAATCGCTCATCGCGGCGGCGGTTCTGGTGCCGCTGGTCGACCGCCCCGGCGGGCTGACGGTCCTGCTGACCCAGCGCACCGCGCATCTGAATTCCCATGCCGGACAGATCAGCTTTCCCGGCGGCCGGGTCGAGCCGGACGATTCCAGCCACGAGGCCGCCGCCCTGCGCGAGACGAAGGAGGAAATCGGCCTGGCGGCGGACCGGGTCGAGATCATCGGCCGGCTCGATCATTACGTCGTGCGCAGCGGCTACCGGGTGACGCCGGTGGTCGGGTTTGTCAATCCACCGTTCGAGATTCACGCCGACCCCTTCGAAGTAGCCGATGTGTTCGAGGTGCCGCTGCGCTTCATCCTCGACCGCAAAAACCATAAAACCGATACCAGAATACATGACGGCGTGGAGCGGAGCTTTTATGTGCTACCCTATGAAGACCGCTACATTTGGGGAGCCACCGCCGGTATGCTGGTCAATCTTACCGATGTGCTGGTGGATGGAAATTAGAAAATGATACGCAAGCTGATCACCATCGGGCTGCCGTTCGTGGCGCCGTTCATCGTCTATTTTGTCTGGTGGTGGGCGACCAAACGCCGCGAGATGGCGGCGGCCGATGGCCGGCATCTGCCGTCATGGCAGGAACTGCCCTGGACGTGGCTGGTAATGTCCGGATCGTTTTTGCTGGCGGCGTCGTTGATTCTGGGCGTCATATTCGGCTCCGACCCCAGGGACGGCGTCTATACTTCGCCCCGGCTGGAAAATGGCGTTGTCGTTCCGGGCCGCATCGAACGGTAATCCCGTGCCGCAAAGGCGGCTAGCGGTGCAGCCCTGGATGCGGACGCCGGGCACGCAGGCCGTCATTGCGGCGCTGCGCGGCGGCACCGCCGAGGTCCGGTTCGTTGGCGGCTGCGTGCGCGATGCGGTGCTGGGCCGGACCATCGCCGCCGATATCGACCTTGCCACCGACGCTGCACCCGAACGGGTCATGGAACTGATCCGGGCGGCCGGTCACAAGGCCGTGCCGACCGGGATCGCCCATGGCACCGTGACCGCCGTGATCGACGGGAAACCGTTCGAGATCACCACCTTGCGCCGCGACGTCGATACCGATGGCCGGCACGCCACGGTCGCCTTCACCGATGACTGGGTCGTGGACGCGGCGCGGCGGGACTTCACCATCAACGCCATGTCGCTGACGCCGGACGGCGTGCTGTACGATCCGTTTGGCGGCCGCGCTGACCTTGAAGCCGGCCGGGTGCGTTTCGTTGGCCAGGCGCATGACCGGATCACCGAAGATTACTTGCGGCTGCTACGCTATTTTCGCTTTCATGCGCATTTCGGGCGCGGGCCGCCGGACCGCGACGCGCTGGCCGCCTGCCGGGCGCGGGCGCCGGGCCTTGGCCGGCT